>NZ_JBHWJK010000025.1:0-96788 GCF_042731455.1 Streptomyces sp. NPDC059852
CCCCGGCACCCACCACGGGAGCCGGGGCCTTCGCCGTGCCGCGGGGCGCCATGTGTGTGTACCGGACGCCGCGGGCTGTGCGATGCGGGTGTCAGCCGCCCGTCACCGGGCGGGCCGTGGAGGCGGCGCCGCGCGTGGTGCGCTCCGTGTGCGGCGGCCGGCGGCTCCCGGTCGGCGTCCCCGGGGCGCGCTCGGCACGGGCGGTGTGCGGGCCGGGCGCCAGATAGACCGGCGCCCGGGGGGAGCGGGAGGGAAGGCCCGCCTCCCGGGCCGCGACCTCCTCCTCCGCGGCCGTGGGGCGCGAGGGCAGCAGCACCGGGGCCTCGACCGGCGTGACCGGCACGGCCGCTCCGGCGGCCCGGCGCTCCCGCCAGCGGTCGCGCAGGTCCAGCAGCCAGGTCTCGGCGCGGGCGATCAGCGGCTCGAACCAGGGCAGGGCGAGCAGGATCAGCAGGCCGGCGGTCCAGCCGAGCACCACGTCGCTCAGCCAGTGCGTACCGAGGTAGACGGTCGACATGCCGACGCCCAGCGAGGTCACCGCCGACAGGGCGGACAGCCAGCGGCGGGCTCTCGGGGTGGAGGCCAGGTAGGCGAGGATGCCCCACGTGACCACGGCGTTCGCGGTGTGACCGCTCGGAAATATATCGCCGCCGAGCCACATCTCGTTCGAGCCGATCGTGGTCGCGTAGTGCGGTCCGAGACGTCCCATGCCGAGCTTGGCCGCGCCCACGGTCACGTTCAGCAACAGCAGGGAGACGCCGAGGGCGAGCAGCGGGCGCAGGGTGTGCTGGCGCCAGGAGCGCCAGCCCAGCCACGCGGCGACCATCACGGCGGTGGGGCCGCGCTGGCCCAGCACCACGTAGTAGTCGACGAAGGCGTGGATCTCGGCCCACTGCTGGTACGGGCGGAAGAACATGACCTGCCAGTCCAGCCGGACCAGCCACGAGGTGACGACGACGGCCCACACGATGGCCCCGTAGAAGGCGAGGGCCGCCGCGAACAGCACGACCCGGTGCGGGGTCATCCGCGGCACATCGATGTGGGCCGGGCGTTCGGGCTCCCGGTCCAGCCTGGCGAAGACCCGGTCCAGACGGGTCAGCTTTGGTTCGGTACACACCCAATCGACGTTACAGCGAGTGAGCGGGGTACAACGGCGATTCCCCGTCTTTGTGATGACGATGTGATGTGGCATTCCTCTCAGCGGGGCTGCCAATTCCTGTGAATCGCCAATCGGCAGGCGTTCTCTCCTTCAATTCCATTGATCGCCGCGGCCCTTTGTTATTCGCGCCTTATGAATTCGTTCATCGGAGCCTCGGGTGACCTTTGCCCGCCGATCACCCTCCGGGGTGGGCCGGACGGGGGGCCGGTACGGCCGATGGTGTGGCGTACGCCACAGAGGTGCGGCGGAGCTCTGAGAGGTCCGCCACTCGGCGCCCTCGTGGACTCGCGTACTCTGACGAGTCACTCGCCCTTCGTCGCGCGGGCCGGAGACACACCGCTTGCTCCGGCCGAGTCTCGGGGAGTCCCCACCCCGTGAGCCCGCCGGGGCGAGGGAACATCTGGGAGGTACGTACATGTCCGGGACGACCACGGCCGCCGCTGCGCTGCGCCGTCGGGCGGCCGGGGCCGGTGCCAACCGCTGGGTCGTCCTCGTCGTCCTCTGCGTCAGCCTGCTGCTGGTCGCCGTCGACGCCACCGTCCTGCACGTGGCGGTGCCCGCCGTCACCGAGGACCTCCGGCCCGGCGCGATAGAACTGCTCTGGATCGTCGACATCTACCCGCTCGTCTGCGCCTCGCTGCTGATCCTCTTCGGCACGCTCGGCGACCGCGTGGGCCGCAGACGGGTGCTGCTCCTGGGGTACGGCCTCTTCGGCCTCGCCTCCGGGCTGGCCGCCCTCGCCCACGATCCACAGGTGCTGATCCTCGCCCGCGCGCTGCTCGGCGTCGGCGGCGCCATGATCATGCCGGCCACCCTGTCCCTCCTGCGCCAGGTCTTCCCCGACCGGCGCGAACGCGCCCTCGCCATCGGCATCTGGAGCGCCGTCGCCGCCGTGGGCGCGGCGGTCGGGCCCCTGCTCGGCGGCTTCCTGCTGGAGCACTTCTGGTGGGGCTCGGTCTTCCTCGTCAACATCCCGCTGATGCTGGTCAGCCTGCCGGTGGGACGCCTGCTGCTGCCCGAGTCGAAGGGTGACGGCCGGGGCCCCTGGGACGTCGTCGGCGCCCTCATGGCGGCGGCCGGACTCTTCGGCGTCGTGCTGGGCGTCAAGCGGCTCGGCGGCGGGGAGCCCGTCGTCAGCGCGCTCACCCTGGCGCCGCTCCTGGCCGGCGCGGCCCTGCTGGTCCTCTTCGGGCGACGGCAGCGGCGGCGCACGTACCCGCTGGTGGACCTCCGGATGTTCGCTCGGCCCGCGTTCAGCACCTCCGTCGGGTGCATCGTGCTGGCCATGCTCGCCCTGGTCGGCCTCGAACTGATCGCCGCGCAGTACCTCCAGCTGGTCCTCGGGCTGTCCCCGCTGGAGACCGGGCTGCGGCTGCTCCCGCTGACCTTCGCCGCGATGGCGGCCGGCCTCGCGGGGGCGCGGATGCTGCGCCGGTTCGGGCCACGGGCCATGGTGTGCTTCGGCTTCTGCCTGACGGCCGCCGCCGTGGTGCTGCTGACGTTCATGGGACGGACCGACAACTCCGCCCTCATGGTCGCCGGTTTCATCCTGCTCGGCTTCGGGCTGGAGACGACGCTCTTCGGGGCGTACGAGTCGATGCTCTCCGAGGCGCCGCAGGAGCAGTCAGGCGGCGCGGCGGCCATCGGCGAGACGTCCTACCAGCTGGGCGCCGGCATCGGCATCGCACTGCTCGGCAGCGTGATGAACGCGGCCTACGCCCCCGGGCTCAGCCGCGTCGACGGCGTACCCGCGTCCGCCTCCTCGTCCGCCTCCCACTCCCTGGGTGAGGCCTACGAGGTCGCCACGCAGCTCGGCGGCCGCGCGGGCCTGGCCCTGCGGCACGCGGCCCGCGACTCCTTCGTGCACGGGCTGCATGTGACGCTCCTCGTCAGCGCCGGCCTGCTGCTGCTCGGGGCCGTGATGGCGCTGCGCCTGCCCCGCGTCATGCAGTGCGAGGCCCCGCCCGTGGAGCTGCCCAAGCCGCGGGAGGCCGTGGAGCCCCGCGTCTCGGCCTGAGGCTGGTCCGCGCGGTCCCGGTGCGCACTGGACGTGCGGGGGAGCGCGTCGTAGCGTCGGGCCAGTCGATGATGATGAGCGGTGCTAGTTTTCGTGCTGCCGGAGGGTGTCCCATGTCCGCGTCCGTGAAGTTGCCCCCGTTCGACCCCGCCGACCCCCTCGGCATCGACGACCTGCTCGAACCCGAGGACCTCGCGGTCCGGGACACCGTGCGGCAGTGGGCGGCGGACCGGGTCCTGCCCCATGTCGCCGAGTGGTACGAGAAGGGCGAGCTGCCCGAGATCCGGGAGCTGGCGCGGGAGCTCGGCGGGATCGGCGCCCTCGGGATGTCCCTCACCGGCTACGGCTGCGCCGGCGCCTCCGCCGTGCAGTACGGCCTGGCCTGCCTGGAGCTGGAGGCCGCCGACTCCGGCATCCGCTCCCTCGTCTCCGTACAGGGCTCCCTCGCGATGTACGCCATCCACCGCTTCGGCAGCGAGGAGCAGAAGCAGACCTGGCTGCCCCGGATGGCCTCCGGCGAGGTCATCGGCTGCTTCGGGCTGACCGAGCCCGACCACGGCTCCGACCCCGCGTCCATGCGCACCTACGCCAAGAAGGACGGCGCGGACTGGGTGCTCAGCGGCCGCAAGATGTGGATCACCAACGGGTCCGTCGCCGGGGTCGCCGTCGTCTGGGCGCAGACCGACGAGGGCATCCGCGGATTCGTCGTGCCGGCCGACAGCGCCGGGTTCTCCGCACCGGAGATCAAGCACAAGCTGTCGCTGCGGGCCTCCGTCACCAGCGAGCTGGTCCTGGACGACGTACGGCTTCCGGCCGACGCCGTACTGCCGGAGGTCGTCGGGCTGAAGGGCCCGCTCAGCTGTCTCTCGCACGCCCGGTACGGGATCGTGTGGGGGGCCATGGGGGCGGCGCGGTCCTGCTTCGAGGCCGCCGTCGACTACGCGAGGACGCGGGAGCAGTTCGGCCGGCCGATCGGGGGCTTCCAGCTCACCCAGGCCAAGCTCGCCGACATGGCGCTCGAACTGCACAAGGGGATTCTGCTCGCCCACCATCTCGGGCGGCGGATGGACGCCGGCCGCCTGCGTCCCGAGCAGGTCAGCTTCGGCAAGCTCAACAACGTCCGCGAGGCCATCGACATCTGCCGTACGTCCCGGACGATCCTCGGTGCCAACGGGATCTCGCTCGAATACCCGATCATGCGGCACGCGACCAACCTCGAATCGGTGCTCACCTACGAGGGCACCGTCGAGATGCACCAGCTCGTGCTGGGCAAGGCGCTCACCGGGCTGGACGCCTTCCGGTGAACCCCGTGCGGGGCAGGGCCGGTGAGCGGCCCTGCCTCAGCTCTGGTTGTAGAAGCCGTCCGCGCGGTGCGCCGCCGGCTCGCCGCTGACGATCTCGGTGTCGGCCGGGGACAGCAGGAACACCCGGTTGGACACGCGGTCGATCGAACCGCGCAGACCGAAGATGAGCCCCGCCGCGAAGTCGACGACGCGCTTGGCGTCGGCGGGCTCCATGGCCGTGAGGTTCATGATGACCGGGACGCCCTCCCGGAACAGCTCGCCGATGGCGCGGGCGTCCCGGAAGCTGTCCGGGGTGACCGTGCCGATGCGGCGGCCCTTCTCCTCGGCGACGTCCGTGGCCACCTTGACCCGCGGGTCGGTGACCCAGGCATCCCCGGACTCGGTCCCTTCGGAGTAGTCGTCGTCGTAGTAACGCTCGTCATCGTTGTCGTCAACGAGGCCCAGCCAGGCACTCGCCTTGCGCACCGATCCCATGGACGCCTCCTCTCACAGCGGTCTTTCTTTCCATTCCGCATCCCTATGGTCATCCATGATGCGGACGTCGCGCCAAGTGGATAGACGCCGCGCGGGGGGTTTGTGACGGTACTGGTGCACAGCGAATCCGTCGAGAGTCCGTGTCCCCCAAGGGGCGTGCCACAAACGGCTGCTGACTGTGAGTGAAATATGATTCTTCGCGGCGTCCGGGTGATCAGGGGTGCGTCCGGGTGAACGACGCGCCCGGGGGAAAGGCACGGACGGCCGGTACGATGCGGCAGCTCGGCACAGCGGAACAACCTCGGGGGAGTGTCATGTTCGGAATGGTCAGGCCCTGCCGGCATCGGCTCGGAGAGCGGTTCACCGGTGAATGGATGGCGCATCTGTGCGGGCTGTGCCTCGCGCTGCGCGGGGACCACGGGCAGCTGGCCCGGGTGGTCACGAACTACGACGGGCTGCTGATATCCGTCCTGACGGAGGCTCAGTCCGACCCGACCGGAGCGCTGCGGCGTACGGCGGGGCCGTGCCCGCTGCGGGGAATGCGCACCGCGTCCGTCGCTCAGGGTGAGGGCGCCCGGCTCGCCGCCGCCGTCTCGCTGGTGCTCGCCTCGGCGAAGGTGCGTGACCATGTGGCCGACGGGGACGGGCTGCTGGCCCGCAGGCCGGTGGCGCTCGCCGCACGGCGGGTGGCCGCGGGCTGGGGTGCGGCGGGGCTGCGCTCCGGCTCCGCCGTCGGCTTCGACACGGGCGTCCTCGTCGACGCCGTCGACCGGCAGCTCGGCATCGAGACGCTCGCCGGGCCCGGCACGCCGATCCTGACCGTCACCGAGCCGACGGAGACCGCGACCGCCGCCGCCTTCGCGCACACCGCCGTCCTCGCCGGGCGGCCGGGCAACGCCGGGCCGCTGGCCGAGGCGGGGCGGCTCTTCGGGCGGCTGGCGCACCTCCTGGACGCGGTGGAGGACCTGGCCGCCGACGCCGAGGCCGGTGCGTGGAACCCGCTGACCGCGACCGGGACCTCGCTCGTGGAGGCGCGGCGGCTCGCCGACGACGCCGTGCACGGCGTCCGGCTGGCGCTGCGCGAGGTGGAGTTCACCGAGCCCGGGCTCGCGCATCTGCTGCTCGTGCACGAACTGCGCCGCTCCGTGGACCGGGCGTTCGGCACGACGCCGGTCTGCTCCTCCCATCAGCCGGGCCCGTACGGGCAGCCACCGCAGCAGGGGCCGTACGGCGCGCAGCAGAACCCGTACGCCGGTGGCGGGAATCCGTACGCCGGGGGCAACCCCTTCGCCGGGGGCGGGGGAGTGCCCGGTGGGGGTGGGGGAGGCTTCGGCGGCTTCGGTGGCGGTCCGGCACCGCAGCCCCCGAAGGGGCGGCGCGGGTTCTGGGCCGGCTGCGGGATGTTCTGGCTGCTGTGCTGTACCTGCAAGCTGTGCTGCGCGAAGGAGTACGAGGGCCCCTGGTCCCGGAAGAAGCGCGAGGGCTGCTGCCGTGACTGCGACTGCGACGGGTGCGACTGCTGCTGCCCCTGCGACGGTTGTTAAGGGGGAGCGAGGGTCGTTCGCCCGGATCAGGTGAGGGCGTGGGCATCATCCGGAGGGGCTAATTCCGGCCACGCGGTGGACGGCGGAGGCGTGCGCGGGAGCGGGGCCGGCGGGTCGATGCGCGGCGGGGCGCGTGGCGCGGGAAGTCCCGGGGGCGTGCACGCCGGGTGCCGGAGTGGGGTGCCGGGCGTCGGCCGGTGCCCCGCCGCGACCATGGCCCGCGCCCCTCTTGTGCGGGCGCCGGGTGCCTCGCCGCCCCCTTGTGGACCGCTGGGGGCGCAGGGGGGCGCAACCTGCGCTGACCGGCGCCGATGGGGACAGCCTCGGCCAAGACGTGCACATCGTTCAAATGTTGACGGCCGAAAGGCACCCTTGTGCCGACCGGTCGTTCGGCCGAATACTCCCCTCAGCGCTTGTCAGGGGCACGGCATGTTCGGAACCCGGACATCCGGCCCGCTGACTGCGCCTCACCGGCCCCGACCCCACGCGGGCCCCCGACTTCCCTTGGAGGGAACGAAACGTGAGGATCAAGCGCACCACTCCCCGCAGCGGCATCACCAGACGGACCCGGCTGATCGCCGTGTCCTCCGGACTCGTCGCCGCGGCGGCGTTCGCGATCCCCAACGCGACCGCCGCGGAAACCCCCACCACCTTCAGCGCGTCCCAGCTCAAGAGCGTCAGCGGCTCCGTGCTGAAGGCCGACGTCCCGGGCACCGCCTGGGCCGTCGACAGCAAGACCAACCGCGTGACGGTGACCGTCGACAGCACGGTCTCCCAGGCGGAGATAGCGAAGATCAAGGAGCAGGCCGGGTCCAACGCGGACGCGCTCATGATCAAGCGCACCCCCGGCAAGTTCCAGAAGTTCATCCAGGGCGGCGACGCCATCTACGCGAGCAGCTGGCGCTGCTCGCTCGGCTTCAACGTCCAGGACAGCAGCGGAAACCAGTACTTCCTGACCGCCGGCCACTGCACCGACGGCGCGGGGACCTGGTACTCCAACTCCGCCCGCACCACGGCGATCGGCTCGACCGCCGGTTCCAGCTTCCCGGGCAACGACTACGGCATCGTGCGCTACACCGGCTCCGTCAGCCGGCCCGGCACCGCCAACGGCGTGGACATCACCCGCGCCGCCACGCCGAGCGTGGGCACGACCGTCATCCGGGACGGCTCGACCACCGGTACGCACAGCGGCCGGGTCACCGCCCTCAACGCGACCGTCAACTACGGCGGCGGCGACATCGTCTCCGGCCTGATCCAGACCACGGTCTGCGCCGAGCCCGGCGACTCCGGCGGTTCGCTGTACGGCAGCAACGGCACGGCGTACGGTCTGACCTCCGGCGGCAGCGGCAACTGCACCTCCGGCGGCACGACCTTCTTCCAGCCGGTCACCGAGGCCCTGTCCGCCTACGGCGTCAGCGTCTACTGACCGTCGTGCCGGCACGGCACATGTGAGGTCCGCCCGGCATCGGGCCGAGCCCCCGCACGCGATCCGCGTGCGGGGGCTCGTCGTTGTGCCCGCACACCCGAGGAGCGATTTCAGGACAGGAGTAGACCTCACCCGCTGCTGATGCCCCGCTCGCTCGCGGTGTTTGCTGTGCGAACACGGCAGGCGTGACTGTGCATGGTCAAAAGTTGGGGGGTGAGTGCGTGCGTTCTGTGCCCGTCCTGAAGTCGACCTTGTGTGCTCCTGTCGAACATAGGAATAGTGAGGCGTGTTCAACCGGCGCGGGTGTGGCTTTTGTTGTGAGTCGCCCCCGTGGCCGTACGCCTTCCGGTCCGACGAGGTCCCCACAACCTCCCGGGCCGACCCCCCCACAGGAGGACGTGAGTTGAAGCACCGACGCATACCCAGGCGCCGTGTCGCCGTGGCAGGTGCGGGCATCGCCGCGCTGGTCGCCGCGGGAGTGACCTTGCAGTCCGCGAACGCGAGTGAGACGCCGGAGGCGTCCGCGCCGAAGACCCTGTCGGTCGGCGCGGCCGGAAAGCTCGCCTCGACGCTCGTGAAGGACCTCGGCGCCGACGCCGCGGGCACCTACTACGACGCCGAGGCCAAGAGCCTCGTGGTGAACGTCCTCGACGAGGCCGCCGCCGGCGCCGTCGAGGCGGCCGGCGCCCAGGCGCGGGTCGTCCAGAACTCGCTCGCCGAGCTCAGAAGCGCCCGCACCACGCTGCGGAAGGACGCCACCATCCCGGGCACCGCCTGGGTGACGGACCCGACCGCCAACAAGGTCGTGGTCACCGCCGACCGCACGGTCTCCAAGGCCGAGTGGGCCAAGCTCACCGAGGTCGCGGGCAAGCTGGGCGCCACGGTCGAACTGAAGCGCTCGAAGGGGGAGTTCAAGCCCTTCGTCGCGGGCGGTGACGCGATCACCGGTGGCGGTGGGAGGTGCTCGCTCGGCTTCAACGTCGTCAAGGGCGGCGAGCCGTTCTTCCTGACGGCCGGCCACTGCACCGAGTCCATCTCGACCTGGTCCGACTCCAGCGGTCAGCAGATCGGCACCAACGCGGACTCGAGCTTCCCGGACAACGACTACGGCCTGGTCAAGTACACGGCCGACGTCGACCACCCGAGCGAGGTGAACCTCTACAACGGTTCCGCGCAGGCCATCAGCGGTGCCGCCGAGGCCACCGTGGGCATGTCGGTCACCCGGAGCGGTTCGACCACCCAGGTGCACGAGGGCAAGGTGACCGGCCTGGACGCCACCGTGAACTACGGCAACGGCGACATCGTCAACGGGCTGATCCAGACCGACGTCTGCGCCGAGCCCGGCGACAGCGGCGGCTCGCTGTTCTCCGGCGACAAGGCGGTCGGCCTCACCTCCGGTGGCAGCGGTGACTGCACCTCCGGCGGCGAGACCTTCTTCCAGCCGGTGACCGAGGCGCTGTCCGCCACGGGTACCGAGATCGGCTGACGCCTCTGCACGAGAGCCCCGCCCCCGCTGTCGGGGGGCGGGGCTCCTCGCCGTCTGGTCACGGGGTGCCGGCGGTGTCCGCCCGGTCCCGCTCCCGGCCCCGCAGGACCGCCATCAGCAGGGCGACGGCCACGCCGCCGACCGCCCACGCCGACATGACCAGCAGGGAGCCCGTGGAGTCGTTGCCCCGGAAGTAGGCGATCGAGCGGGCCGCCCAGGTGCCCGCGCCCGGGGGCAGGGCGGGGCCGATGTCCTTCCAGAACGGAGGGAGCAGCGGGGGCGGCAGGGCGCCGCCCGCGCTCGGGTTGCCCAGGATCACCACGATCAGGATGGCCAGGCCGATGCCGGCCAGACCGATGAGGGACTGGAAGGCGAGGGTGGCCGCGCCGACCGCGAAGACGGTCAGGGCGCCCAGGCCCCACAGGGCGGGGACGCCGCCCGGGAGCGCGCCGAGGATCGGCCCGACGATCAGGGCGCCGCCGAGTCCCGCGACGGCGGCGACGACGGCCATCGCGAGGAGGCGGATCAGGGTGCGCCGTGGGGTGGGGCGGCGGGCGCCGGAACTGATCGTCATGATCGACGCGCACAGATAGCCGCCCACGCACCAGCCCACGACCAGGTAGAACGACGTGAGCCCGTTGGCGTCCTGGGGGTCGGCCGGGACCACGTCGACCGTGCGCAGGGTGCGGCCCTGCGTCCGCTCCAGGTCGGCGAAGACCGTCGTCAGCGTGAGGGCCAGGACCTTCCCTCCGCCGCTGGCGACCAGGAGGGTGTCCCGGGTGCCGGCCGGGTCGATCACCAGGGCGCCGTCGATGTCGCGGTTCAGGATCTGGGCGCGGGCGGTCTTCGCGTCGGGGAGCGCGCGGGGGTCCAGGGGGCTGCCGGGCAGCCCGGCCAGCCGGTCCACCGTCTGTCCGGCGACCGCCGGGGGCGCCACGACACCGACGGGGACGTCCTTGGGCTTCGGGTCGTGGAGCGCGCCGACGTAGGACGTGATGAAGAGCAGGCTGAGGGCGAGCACGCCGGCCACGAGCAGGGTGGCCCGGGGGGTGACGGCCTCCTTCACCTCGGCGAGGAAGGGGACGGGCTGCGTCATGCCTCCACGGTCCGTGGGCGGCGGCGTCCGCGCAGGTGGGGGAGGCCCGAACAGGTGTCGTACGGGTGTTCGATAAGGGGGTCGAGATGGTCTATGGTGAGGGAGTAGGGAACTGATGTTCGAGGGTCGATCTCGGGCCCGCGAGGGAGGTGCGTGTGTCGGGCTTCACGCATCTGCGCACCGTCTCCGGGTTCTCCCTGCGGCACGGCGCCTCCCATCCGGAGCGGCTGGCCGAGCGGGCCGCCGAGCGGGGCATGGACGCCCTGGCCCTCACCGACCGCGACTCGCTCTCCGGTGCCGTCCGCTTCACCAAGGCCTGCGCCGCGGCCGGGGTGCGCCCCCTGTACGGCGTGGAGCTCGCGGTGGAGGAGGCCGCGCCGCGCGGGGAGACACCGGGGCGCCGGCGGACCCCGGTGCGCGGCGGCGCGTTCGTCGACGAGCCCGCGCAGCGGGTCACCTTCCTCGCCCGGGACGGGGCCCGCGGCTGGGCCGACCTGTGCCGGCTGGTCTCCGCCGCCCACCGCGGCGACGGCCCGCCCCTGCTGTCCCGGGCGGACAACCGGGGCGACGGGCTGACCGTCCTGCTCGGACCCGCGTCCGACGTGGGCCGCGCGCTCGCCGCCGGCCGCCCCGACCGGGCGGCCCGGCTGCTCGGGCCCTGGCGGGAGGTCTACGGCGACGCCCTGCGGCTGGAGGCCGTGTGGCACGGGCGCCAGGGCACCGGGCCGGGGTCGCTGCGGCTCGCCGCCCGGACCGTGGGCTTCGCCGCCGAGCAGCGGGTCCGGCCCGTACTGAGCAACGCCGTGCGGTACGCCGACCCCGGCCTCGGACCGGTCGCCGACGTGCTGGACGCCGCCCGCCGGCTCATGCCCGTCGACGCCCTCGGGGAACGGGACTCCGGTCAGGCCTGGCTCAAGGGCCCCGAGGAGATGGAGCGGGTCGCCGAACGGATCGTGGAGGCGGCGGGCTTCCGGCCCGACACCGCCCGGCGGCTGCTGGAGCAGACCGCGGCGACCGCCGCCGAGTGCCGCGTCGACCCGGAGGACGACCTCGGCATCGGCACCGTCCACTTCCCCGAGCCGTATCTCGTCGGCGCCGGCCGGCGCACCGCCCAGCGGGCGCTCGCCTCCCGGGCGGTGGCCGGAATGGTGCGGCGCGGCTACGACGGGCGGCGGGCGTACTGGGAGCGGATGCACCACGAGCTGGACATCATCGCCCACCACGGGTTCGCCTCCTACTTCCTGACGGTGGCCCAGGTCGTCGACGACGTGCGGGCCATGGGGATCCGGGTGGCGGCCCGGGGGTCCGGCGCGGGCTCGCTCGTCAACCACCTGCTGGGCATCGCGCACGCCGACCCCGTCGAGCACGGGCTGCTGATGGAGCGTTTCCTGTCCAAGCGGCGGCTGGTGCTGCCGGACATCGACATCGACGTGGAGTCCGCGCGACGGCTGGAGGTGTACCGCGCGATCATCGACCGGTTCGGGAGCGAGCGGGTGGCGACCGTCTCCATGCCGGAGACCTACCGGGTGCGGCACGCGATCCGGGACGTGGGCGCGGCCCTGTCCATGGACCCGGCCGACATCGACCGCATCGCCAAGTCCTTCCCGCACATCCGGGCCCGGGACGCCCGCGCGGCCCTGGACGAGCTGCCCGAGCTGCGCCGGCTGGCCGGGGAGCGGGAGCGGTACGGCAGGCTGTGGGAACTGGTGGAGGCGCTGGACGCCCTGCCGCGCGGCATCGCCATGCACCCGTGCGGCGTGCTCCTGTCCGACGCCACCCTGCACTCCCGGACGCCCGTCGTGCCGACCAGCGGCGAGAGCCTGCCCATGTCGCAGTTCGACAAGGAGGACGTGGAGGACCTCGGGCTGCTCAAGCTCGACGTGCTCGGGGTGCGGATGCAGTCGGCGATGGCCCACGCGGTCGCCGAGGTGGAGCGGGCCACGGGCGAGCGGATCGACCTGGACGGGGTGCCGGACGGCGACCCGGCGACCTACGGGCTGATCCGGTCCACCGAGACGCTCGGCTGCTTCCAGATCGAGTCGCCGGGCCAGCGGGACCTCGTCGGACGGCTCCAGCCGGCCACCTTCCACGACCTCGTCGTGGACATCTCGCTCTTCCGGCCCGGACCGGTCGCCGCCGACATGGTGCGGCCGTTCATCGAGGCCCGGCACGGACGGGCGCCGGTGCGCTACCCGCACCCGGACCTGGCGGAACCGCTGCGCGACACGTACGGGGTCGTCGTCTTCCACGAGCAGATCATCGACATCGTGCACCTGATGACCGGCTGCGGACGGGACGAGGCCGACCGGGTGCGGCGCGGGCTCTCCGACCCGGAGTCGCAGGCGCGGATCCGGGTGTGGTTCGCCCAGCACGCGGCCGCCAAGGGGTACGACGCGGAGACCATCGGGCGGACCTGGGAGATCGTCGAGGCGTTCGGGTCGTACGGCTTCTGCAAGGCGCACGCGGTCGCCTTCGCCGTGCCGACCTACCAGTCGGCCTGGCTGAAGGCCCACCACCCGGCCGCCTTCTACGCCGGGCTGCTCACCCACGATCCCGGGATGTACCCGAAGCGGCTGCTGCTGGCGGACGCGCGGCGGCGCGGGGTGCCGATCCTGCCGCTGGACGTGAACGTCTCCGGCGTCACCCATCGGATCGAACTGGTGTCTGATTCAGGGGTGTCCGGCGGCGCCTGGGGGCTGCGGCTCGCCCTCTCCGACGTGCACGGCATCAGCGAGGCCGAGGCGGCCCGGATCGCGGCCGGGCAGCCGTACGCCTCCCTGCTCGACTTCTGGGAGCGGGCCCGCCCCAGCCGCCCGCTCGCCCAGCGGCTCGCCCAGGTCGGCGCGCTGGACGCGTTCGGCGCCAACCGGCGTGACCTGCAACTGCATCTGACCGAACTGCACCGGGGCGCCCGGGGCGGCGGCGGGGACCAGCTCCCGCTGGCCGGCGGCCGGCGGACGGCCCCGGCCGGGCTGCCGGACCTGACCTCGGAGGAGCGTCTCAGCGCCGAGCTGGGGGTGCTGTCGATGGACGCGTCCCGCAATCTCATGGACGACCACCGGGAGTTCCTCCAGGAGCTGGGCGTGGTCGGCGCGCGCCGGCTGCGGGAGGCGCGGCACGGGGAGACCGTGCTGGTCGCGGGCGCCAAGGCGGCCACCCAGACCCCGCCGATCCGGTCCGGCAAGCGGGTCATCTTCAGCACGCTCGACGACGGGACGGGCCTGGTCGACCTCGCCTTCTTCGACGACTCGCACGACGCCTGCGCCCACACCGTCTTCCACTCCTGGCTGCTGCTGGTGCGGGGCGTCGTGCAGCGGCGCGGGCCGCGCAGCCTCAGCGTCGTGGGCTCTGCCGCCTGGAACCTCGCGGACCTGCTGGAGGTGCGCCGGCGCGAGGGGCTGGAGGGCGTCGCCGCCCGGCTGGCCGGTGACGGCGGCCCCGGTGACGGCCCGGGCGCCGACGGCGAGGGAGCGGCGCGCCGCCGGCTCGCCGGGTCGGAGGGGGCACCCGCGCCGGCCGGCTCCGCGGCCCAGGACCGCATGGAACGGCAGCGGACGATCCGCATGTCCACGGGGTACGAGATGCACCCCTGGGCCGATCTGCGTCCCGCGGGCGAAGGGCCCGCGGGTGGACGGAAGTTGTGGCACCAGAGTCCGGGGAGTGCGGGATGACCATCCTCTGCGTACGTTTCCAGCTGCCGACCGGGGACGGGACGGCCCTGCCCGGGCTGCTCGGACTGCTGGAGGACTTCACGCCCGTCGTCCAGGCGCTGCCCCCGGATCTGGCGCTGGCCGATCTGCGCGGCGCCGAACGGTACTTCGGCCGGGACGCCGTCGAACTGGCGTCGGTGATCCGGGTGCGGGCCCTCGCCCACCACGGGGTCGACTGCGCGATCGGCGCGGGCCCCGGACCGATGCTGGCCCGCGTGGCCCTGCGGGACGCCCGGCCCGGCGTGACCGGCGTGGCTCCCGCCGAACCGGACGCCCTCGCGGAGTTCCTGGCCGGGCGGCCCGTCGCCGCGCTGCCCGGCGTCGGCCCGGCCACCGCCCGCACTCTCGACGCGTACGGCCTCGGCACCCTCGGCCAGGTCGCCGCCGCGCCCCTGTCCACCCTCCAGCGGCTGATCGGCGTCCGGGCCGGCCGGGACCTGCGCGAGAAGGCGAACGGGATCGACCGCGGCCGGGTCGTCCCGAACGCCGTGTCCCGCTCGCTGGCCGCCGAACGCCCCTTCCCCCGCGACGAACTCGACCCCGGACGGCACCGCCGCGCCCTGCTCTCCGCCGCCGAGGAACTGGGCGCCCGGCTGCGCGCCCTGGACAAGGTCTGCCGCACCCTCACCCTCACCGTGCGCTACGCGGACCGGTCGTCCACGACGCGCAGCCGCACCCTGAGCGAACCGACGGCCCACTCGGCGGCGCTGACCGCGACCGCCTACGGCCTGTACGAGGCCCTGGGCCTCCAGCGCGCCCGGGTCCGGGCGGTCGCGCTGCGCGCCGAGGGCCTCGACCCGGCCGAACGGGCCTCGTACCAGCTCACCTTCGACCCGGTGGACGAGAAGGCGCGCCGTGTCGAGGAAGTCGCGGACCGGGTGCGGGCGAAGTTCGGGGCGCGCGCCGTGGTGCCGGGGGCGCTGGCCGCGTGACCCTCAGCGGGCCCACGGGGGTGCGATGCGCGTCCCGTCCGCGAGTTCGGCCTCCAGGCCGACGAGCGTGGTCACCCAGGTGATCGCGGGACGCGCGCCCGGGTTCTCGACGGTGAGGGTGGCGCCGGCGTTGACGATGAGCGTGTCGCCCGCGGTGACGCGGGTCGTCTCCCCGTCGAGGGTGACGCGCAGTTCACCGTCGAGGACGTGCAGGATCTCCTCCTTGCTGACGGTGTGCGCGGGCGCGCGGGTGCCGGCGGGCACCTCGCCGCGCCAGGCGCACAGCTCCCTGCTGCCGGTGAGCGGGGTGGCGTACGAGACGAAACGGGCGCCGTGCATCTCGTGCACCACGGCGTCGGACGGACGGACGACGGGCATGACGGACTCCTTCACATTGGTCAAGTTGCTTGACTACATGGTCAAGCAGCTTGACCAATTGCGCAAGGGTGTTTCAATGCCTGCGTGCAGAACTCCGACGCCATGGCCCTGTCCGCCGCCCTGCTCGCCGCCGCCGGCGACCTCACCCGGCGCATCCACGACGGCGTGGTCGCCCGGGGCTTCGAAGGGCTGCGGCCCGCGCACGGGTTCGCGTTCGCCCGGCTCGCCCCGGACGGCGCCACGGTCACCGAGCTCGCCGCCCACCTCGGGGTCACCAAGCAGGCCGCGAGCCAGCTCGTCGACGAGATCGTCCGCAAGGGCTACGCCGAGCGCCGGCCGCACCCCGGTGACGCGCGCGCCCGGCTGATCGTGCTCACCGAGCGGGGGCGGGCCTGCACCCGTGCCGCCGAGGAGGCCGCGGCGGAGGTTGTGGGGACCTGGGCCGAGGAGCTGGGCGAGGGTGACCTGCGGGCTCTGCTGCGCGGGCTGACGCGCATCGCCTCCGACGGGCCGGTCCGTCCCGGTTGGTGACGTTCTGTCAGGGGCACTATCAGATCCCCCGGTTACCACTGGAAGTTTTTACCGACGCGTAACTTCCCACTGGTGCTACTCGCCCGTAACTTGACGAGTGAACAGCATCCTTCGTGATCCGGATCACAGGGCGCAAGGCCGTCGCACCTCCCCCCTGAGCCGCGAGGAGATCACCCGATGCTGCCCTGGAAACGAGTGCTCAGACCGCTGGCCGCACTGCTGCTGACCGCCGCGGTCGCCGTCGTCCCCGCCACCGCCGCCCACGCCGCCCCCACGGCGGCGGCACCCAGCAGCGGCTGGAACGACTACTCCTGCAAGCCCTCCGCCGCCCACCCCCGCCCCGTCGTCCTGGTGCACGGCACCTTCGCCAACTCCGTCGACAACTGGCTGTTCCTCGCGCCCTACCTGACCGACCGGGGCTACTGCGTCTTCTCCCTCGACTACGGCCAACTGCCGGGCGTGCCGCTCTTCCACGCCCTCGGACCCATCGACAAGTCCGCCGAACAGCTGTCGGCCTTCGTCGACAAGGTGCTCGCGGCCACCGGCGCCGCCAAGGCCGACCTCGTCGGCCACTCCCAGGGCGGCATGATGCCCCGCTACTACCTCAAGTTCCTCGGCGGCGCTCCCAAGGTGAACGCCCTCGTCGGCATCGCGCCCAACAACCACGGCACCACCCTGTCCGGGCTCGCCAACCTGCTGCCGTACTTCCCCGGCGCCGGCGACCTCCTGAACGCCGCCACCCCCGCCCTCGCCCAGCAGGTCGCCGGATCCGACTTCATGAACCGGCTCAACGCGGGCGGCGACACCGTCCCCGGGGTGCGCTACACCGTCATCGCCACCAGGTACGACGAGGTGGTCACCCCGTACCGCACCCAGTTCCTGTCCGGCTCCTCCGTGACGAACGTCCTCATCCAGGACAAGTGCGCGATCGACCTGTCCGAGCACGCCCTCGTGGGCCTGACCGACCGCATCGCCTTCCACGAGGTGGCCAACGCGCTCGACCCGGCCCACGCCACCCCGACCACCTGTGCGTCCGCGATCAGTTAGCGGCTGACCGCGGACACACCGCCGGGGCCTGACCGGCCTGAGCCGCCGTTCAGGCCCCGGAACCCAGGGGGCGTCCTCCCGGGGTCAGCGCCGGGCGCCGCCCGCCGCCCGCCGGCGCACCGACGCGAACAGGACCGCCGAACCCAGCGCCAGCGTCGCCGCCCCGCCCACCGCCAGATACCCGGTGGAGGCGTCCCCTCCCGTCTCCGCCAGGTTCTCCCCGGCGCTCGCCGCCTTCGGCCGGTTCGCCGCGACGGACGGCGCCGCTTCGGCAGCGGCCGGCTCCGCCGACGTGCGGGCGTCCTGGTCCCCGTGCCCGCCGTGCTCGACCGTCGACTTCTCCGTACCGGCCTCGATCTGCTCCTCGGAGGGCGCGGACGCGCTGGGTGCCGCCGACGACTCGGGAGCCGTCGGGGAACCGCCGCCCGCGGTGCCGCCACCGCCGCCGCCGAAGGTGACGTCCGAGCAGGAGTAGAACGCCTCCGGGCTGTCCGAGCGCTGCCACACCGCGTAGAGGACCTGCTTGCCCGACCGCTCGGGCAGCGTGCCGGAGAACGTGTAGAAACCGCCCTCCGCCACCGGGTCGACGGCGCTCGCCACCGGGTGGGCCAGATCCAGGTCGCCCCAGGCCAGCGGCTTCGACGGGTCGTAGCCCTGCTTGGTGACGTACACCTTGAAGGTGCCCTTGTGGGGGGCCGTGACCCGGTACTTGAAGGTGTACGACCCGCTGCTCACGCTCGTCGCCGGCCAGTCCGCGCGGGCCAGGTCGAGCCCTTTGAACTCCTCGTGGCCCGCGCTGCACAGCCTGCCGTCCGGGATCAGCTCCTGGTGCCGCCCGCCGGCGTCCCCGATGCGGATGCCGTTCCAGTCGTACAGGGCCTGGGTGCCGCCGGCCGCGACGGCCGCCTTGCAGGCGGCGGACTTCGGGCTCTCCGGGCCCTCCGCGTAGCACTGCGAGACCCGGCTGACCGGGTCGCCCATCGACCCGTGCGCCGAGGCGGGCGCGGCGGCGAGTGCGGTCAGGGCGAGCGGCGTCAGACCGAGCGCGGCGACGGCGGCGGCCTTGCGGCGTGCGGGCATGGCGGATCTCCTCAGGGGCCTGGTGCAGGGGGTGAATCCCGTGGGGGCGATCAGAAGTTAGCCCGTACGAACGGCGAAATCGCCTGCCGGAGAGGCGTGATGGCGATCTTTAGGGTCGCCTTAAGGAACCGCTCAGCCTGGGATCAGGTAGCTACCGTCGTCCCATGACGAGCGAGCAGATCCGGCCGGCCACCGCCGCCGACGTGCCGGCCGTGAAGGCGGTGACCGAGGCGGCGTTCACGCCGTACATCGAGCGCATCGGGGTGGTCCCCGTGCCCATGGAGGCCGACCACGCGGCGAACGTGGCCGCGGGGAAGGTGTACGTGACGGGGCGGCCCGTCACGGGACTGGTCGTGGTCGAGGCGCACCCCGACCATCTGTACCTCGACACGGTGGCCGTGCACCCCGACGCCCAGGGGCAGGGTGTCGGGGGACGGCTGCTGCGGTTCGCCGAGGCACACGCGCGTGCGCTCGGCCTGCCCGAGGTCAGGCTCTACACGAACGCGATGATGTGGGAGAACCAGAAGATCTACCCGAAATACGGCTACGAAATCGTCGAGCGGCGCGTGAGCGGTCCCTACGACCGCCTGCACTACCGCAAGCGGCTCGGCTGATCCGGTCCGGTACGGCGGACGGCGCGCCGTCTCAGCTTTCCGGCCACCAGGTGCGGGCGATGTCCTTGCGGATCTCGGGTCGTCCCGACGGGGACTGCTCCGCCTCCTCGCGGACCTTGCGGGCATCCGACTTCTTCAGGGGCTTCTGCACGGTTGTCCGGCGCATGGCTGCCTCCTTCAGTGCAGTGCCTACCGTGTTCCGCGTTGGCACGGAGGTAGACGCGTCCGGGGAGAGTTCCTCATCGCCGCAGGTCCTGTCAGTGGCGGCCGTCACGAATCCCGTTGTCAGTGGCGGGTGTCACGCTGGGGCGATGACCAACGGTGAACAGCCCCTCAGCAGCCCGTACACGGACTGGGACGCCGCCGCGCCCGCCTTCGACGACGAGCCCGACCACGGCCTGCGCGACCCCGAGGTGCGGCAGGCGTGGGCGGACCGGCTGCGCTCCTGGCTGCCCGCGCGCCCCGGCGACGTCCTCGACGTCGGCTGCGGCACCGGCAGTCTGTCGCTGCTCGCGGCCGAGCAGGGACACCGGGTGACGGGCGTGGACCTGTCCCCGGCGATGGTGGAGCGCGCCCGCGCCAAGCTCGCCGGACGTGACGCGGTGTTCCTCGTCGGTGACGCGGCGGCGCCGCCGGTCGGCGAGGACCGCTTCGACGTCGTGCTCGTCCGGCACGTCCTGTGGACGCAGGCGGACCCCGCGCGCGTGCTGCGGCACTGGGCGGGGCTGCTGCGGCCCGGGGGACGGCTGGTGCTGGTGGAGGGCGTGTGGGGCACGGTCAGCCCGGTCGGCATACCGGCGGACCGGCTCACCGGCCTGCTCGCGCCCCTCACCGGGGACGCCCGCGTGGAGCAGCTGTCGGGCGACGCCCGGCTGTGGGGGAGGACCGTGACCGACGAGCGGTACGCGGTCGTCGCCGTCCCCGTACCCGGCGTCTAGCACCCCGTCCGGCACCGGCCTCTAACCGAGCAGCGACTCCAGGCCGCCCTCGCCCCTCGCGCGCGCCTCCAGTTCGTCCAGGGCGGCGACCGCCGCGGCGGCGGCCTCGGGGTCCGCCTCGGTCAGACCGCTCTCGGCGAACTCGTCCTCGTCGAGCCGGCGCACCTCGGCCCCGTCGGCCGAGCACCACAGGTCCAGGTCGAGGTCCTCCACCACCAGCTCGCCGCCGGACCGCGTGGCCGGGCGGGTGACGTCGCAGTACCAGCCCTTGCGGGCACCCGAGGCGGCGCGGACCTCCTTCACCGAGTACCAGCGGTCCCGCCAGTAGTACTCGGTGAAGACGTCGCCCGGCTCGAAGCGCACGAAGCCGAAGTCGCGGACCCCGGAGCCCGCCCACGGGGCGCGGACGGCGACCCGGACGCCGTCGTCGTCCAGCAGCTCCGCCGCGTAACGGATCTTCGTACGCCCGCCCTTGACGAGCACCACGTCCAGCCGGACGGGCCGGTCAGCCGAGTTCGCGGACATACCGCACCTCCGTCGCACGGATCTCGTACCCGAACCGGCGGTTGATCGCCAGCATGGGTGCATTGTCGCTGTCGTTGCCGGTCAGCGCCTCCTCGTACCCCGCGGCGCGGGCGCGGTGCAGCGAGTGGCTCTTGACCAGCCGGGCCAGGCCCCGCCCGCGGAAGGCCCGCGCGGTCCCGGTCATGGCCGTCGCGTAGCGGGCCGTGCCGTCCGTGTGGGCGAGGCTGAACGCCACGGGACGGCCGTCGGTCACCGCGACCGTGGTGAGGTCGAGGTCGAGGAGGGGATGCCGCCAGGTCTCCCGCAGCCACGCCTCGTAGTCGGTGAACTCGGCCGGAACATCGCTCGGTTCGTCCGCGGTCACCTCGGTGTCCAGCAGGAACAGCGGGCGCGGGTCGTCCGCGAAGTCGGCCGCCGTGCGCAACTCCACGCCGGTCGGCGGGTCCAGGGGTGGGGGCGGCGCCCCGCCGCCCAGGTCCAGGCGCAGGAAGTGGGAGGAACGGCTGGGCCGGTAGCCGCGGCGCCCGGCGAACGCCCGGTGCCCCGGCTCGTCCAGGACCCAGGAGAACAGCCTCGTCGCGCCGCGCGCCGCCAGGTGCTCCTCGGCGACCCGCACCAGCAGCCCGCCCGCGCCGCGCCCCGTACGGTCCGGCCGCACATAGATGTTGAGGTACCCCTGACCCGGCTCCGGGCTGTCGTACGCCAGTCCGGTCTGGGCCGTGCCGATCGTCTCGCCGTCCTCCTCCGCCACCAGGGAGCGGTAGTGGGCGTCGGGGTGCGTATGCCTCTGGTGGTGGCGGACCGCGTCCTCGTTCCACAGCATGTGCGGAAGGGCGAGACGCCGGCAGTGGACGAACCGCCCGACGTCGCCCGGGTCTTCGATACGGAGGTCGCGCACGATCACGGTCATGGCGCGCACGCTAGACGGGGACCTGCCGGGGGTGCCTCCCATTTTCCGGCGGGTACGGGACAATCGGCCTGTGACCTTGAAGATCCACATCGACGACAGTGCCGTCGCGCCGTACGAGCAGGTGCGGGCGCAGATCTCCGAGCAGGCACGGTCGGGGGTGCTGCCGGTGGGCCACCGGCTGCCGACCGTGCGCGGGCTCGCCCAGTCGCTGGGGCTGGCCGCCAACACCGTCGCCAAGGCGTACCGGGCGCTGGAGAACGACGGGGTGATCGAGACACGGGGACGCAACGGCACCTTCGTGGCCGCCGCCGGCTCCGCCGCCGAACGGGAGGCCGCGTCGGCCGCCCAGGGCTACGCCGAGCGGGTCCGCAGGCTCGGCCTCGACGAGGACGCGGCGCTCGAGGCCGTACGGGACGCACTGCGGGCGGCCTACGAGGACTGAGCCGCCTCCTGGGCCGGGCGCAGCAGGCGCTCCGGCGTCCGGGTCGGCTCCCGGCCCGCCCGGCGCGCCGCCCGCGCGAACGTCATGGCGTCCTCGACCGCCGCGCCCGTCGGGTCGTTGTTGAAGTACGCGTACACGTCCTCGCCGGCGGACCAGGTGCCGGCAAGGCGCCGCACCCAGGTCTCCAGCGCCTGCCGGCCGTAGTGCGGCCAGCGCCGGGCGCGGCCCACGTGGAAGCGGACGTACCCCCAGTCAGCGGTGCGCCACAGCGGGGTCACCGGGCGCGACCCCACGTCGGCCCAGCACAGGGCGGCGCCCCGGGCCTCCAGGACGTCCCGGGTCACGGACGTCCACCAGCTGTCGTGCCGGGGCTCCACGGCGACCCGGACGCCGGCCGGGAAGCACGCCAGACAGGCGTCCAGCAGCCCGGCGTCCGCCCGCAGCGTGGGCGGCAGCTGCAGGAGGACCGGGCCCAGCCGGTCGCCGAGGCCCTCGGCGTGGGTCATCAGCCGGTGCACCGGCTCCTCGGGGTCCTTCAGCCGCTTGATGTGGGTCAGATAGCGGCTCGCCTTCACCGCGACCACGAAGTCGCCGGGCACCCGCTCCCGCCACGCCTCGAAGTTCTCGCGCGACGGCAGCCGGTAGAAGGCGTTGTTCAGCTCGACGGTGGCGAAGTGGGCCGTGTACTCCTCCAGCCACCGCCGCACGGGCGCGTCCGCCGGGTACAGGACGCCCCGCCAGTCCCGGTACTGCCACCCCGAGGTGCCGACGAACAAGGTCATATGTCCATCAAAGCACCCAGGGCGCCGGTCACAGGTACAGCCCGGCGTCGGCGCCGTCCCGTGGGTCCGGGAGCGAGGTCGGAGAGGTGCCCCGCTTCAGCGCGTACAGCTCGGCCAGGGTGGCGCCCTCGCGGCCCACGCCCTCGTCCGTGCCGAGCCAGCCGATCGCCTCCGGGCGGGTCAGCGGCCCCACCTCGATCCGGGCCAGACAGCGGCCCGGGCGGACCACGGCCGGGTGCAGCCGCTCCAGGTCCTCGTTGGTGGTGACGCCGACCAGGACGTTGCGGCCCTGGCCCAGCAGGCCGTCCGTCAGGTTCAGCAGCCTCGACAGGGCCTGGCCCGCGGTGTGCTTCGCCTCGCCCCGGATCAGTTCGTCGCAGTCCTCCAGGAGCAGCAGCCGCCAGCGGCCCTTGCCCGTGGAGTCGTCCTCGCCGATCGCGATGTCCATCAGATACCCGACGTCGCCGAACAGGCGCTCGGGGTCCAGCACGCAGTCGACCTGGCACCAGTCGCGCCACGAGCGGGCCAGGGTGCGCAGCGCCGACGTCTTCCCGGTGCCGGGCGGGCCGTGCAGCAGCAGGAGCCGGCCCGCGATGTCCTCCGGCGTCGTCTTCATCAGCCGGTCCATCGCGTCCGCCACCGGCGCCGTGTAGTTGGGCCGCACCTCCTCCCAGGTGCCCGCGGAGATCTGCCGGGTCGTACGGTGCGGTCCGCGCCGCGGGGAGACGTACCAGAAGCCCATGGTCACGTTCTCCGGCTGCGGTTCGGGTTCGTCGGCCGCGCCGTCCGTCGCCTCGCCCAGCACCCGCGCCGCCAGTTCCTCGCTGGTGGCGGTCACGGTGACGTCGGCGCCGCGGTTCCAGCGGGAGACGAGCAGCGTCCAGCCGTCGCCCTCCGCCAGGGTCGCGCTGCGGTCGTCGTCGCGGGCCGCGCGCAGCACCCGCGCGCCCGGCGGCAGCAGGGTCGCCCCGGACCGCACGCGGTCGATGTTCGCCGCGTGCGCGTACGGCTGCTCGCCCGTCGCGAAGCGGCCGAGGAACAGCGCGTCGACGACGTCGGACGGCGAGTCGCTGTCGTCGACGTTGAGCCGGATCGGCAGAGCGTCGTGTGGGTTCGCAGACATGCGGCCATGATCCGTCACCGCGGGTCGGCGTGCACCCGGTTTCCCCGTCGCGTCCCCGTTCCGTGCCGCCGTGGCACCGTGTGCCGACGAAACCCGCCCGGGCGGCGGTCACCCCCGTTACCGTTGTCCTCGATGGGACGTCATGGGTGGAATTCGGGGGCACGGCGGTGGCGGTTCACCGCGCTGCTCGGGGTGGGCGCGGCGGCTCTGGCCCTGATCGTGACCCTCGTGAGCACACTCCCCGGCAACGGCGTGGACACCGACGGCACCACACGCGACGGCGACAAGGTGCACGGCACCCCGACGGCCGCGCCGCACGCGCGCGACCCCGAGGTCGGCTGGGGGTTCACCCACACCCAGCACAGCGCCGACGAGGGCGCCCCGGCCGCCGTGGCACGCGTCGAGCGGCGGATCGCCGGCGACGGGGGACTGCCGCAGATCCAGCACCTCATGGGCTGGGGCGCCGACAACCCCGAGCCCGTGCGCGGCCGTTACGACTTCGCGGCGATGGACCGGCGCATCGACTTCGTGCGCGCCTCCGGCGGCACCCCGGTCGTCACCCTGTGCTGCGCGCCGGACTGGATGAAGGGGGGAGAGCCCGGCGTCGACGCCACCGACTGGAGCCAGGCGGCCCTGGAGACCGCGCCCGACCCCGAGCACTACGACGACTACGCGGCGCTCGCCGCGACGGTCGCCCGGCGCTACCCGGACGTACGGCACTTCGTCGTCTGGAACGAGTTCAAGGGGTTCTGGAACGACGCCGAGGCCCGCTGGGACCACGAGGGCTACACGAAGCTCTACAACCTGGTGTACCGGGCGCTGAAGAAGGTCGACCGGGACATCATGGTGGGCGGGCCCTACCTGGTGATGGACAGCGTCGATCCCCGCGCGCACGAGGCGTCCAAGGCGCTCACGGGCCCGTGGGGCGCCCTCGACCGGCGGACCGTCGACGCCTTCCGGTACTGGAACGAGCACAAGGCCGGCGCCGACTTCGTCGTCGTGGACGGCTCCAGCTACACCCGCGACGACGAGCTGCTGCCCGACGAGTTCACGGCCACGGAGAAGTTCACCGACGTCAGCCGCTGGGTGCGCGAGCAGACCGATGACCTGCCGCTGTGGTGGGCCGAGTACTACGTCGAGCCGGCCGACGGCGACGACGAACGCGAGGGCTGGTCCGAGGCCCGCCGGGTCGCCGTCCACGCCACCGGCCTGATCGCCCTGGCCGAGGGCGGCACCACCTCCGCGTTCTACTGGAATCCGGAGAACGAGAAGGGCACCGCCTGCGCGGGCTGCCTGTGGACACCGACCGACAGCGGGCGCGGTGGCGCGGAACTGCCCATGTACGGCCTGCTCTCCCGGTTCGGGAAGGAGTTCGGGCCGGGCACCCGGTTCGAGCGGGTGCCCGTGGACGGGGCGGGCGTACGGGTGCTGGCCACCGACGACACCGTGCTGGTCGTCAACACCCGCGACCGGCAGATCAGCGTCCGGGTCGACGGCAGGAAGGTCGCCCTGCACGCCTACCAGGTCGAGTGGCTCGAGCGCTGAGCCACCCGACCCCCGTCACTCGATCGTCAGGAACCGCTGCACCAGCGAGGCCAGCAGCACCGCCAGCAGCGGCAGCGAGAACCAGAAACTGCCCTGCAGCCGGCTCAGCTGCCGCACGCTCGGCGGGGTCGCCACCCGCACGATCTCCCGGGCCGCCAGCAGCAGGATCAGCGCCACCGCCGCCACACCGCCGACCACCGACCACGGCGTCCACGTCACCTGCGGCCCGATCGGCCCCGGATCGGCCTTCGGCACCGCGCCCGCCGGCTGCTCGCGCAGCGCGTACATCGTCACGTCCGCGTTGGCGAAGACCCGTTTCAGCTCCGGCCTGCGGTCCAGGTTCCCCAGCAGCCGGGTCTCCCAGGTCGGCGAGAAGCCCACGTCCAGCCGCAGGAACTCGACCTGACCGCGGCTGACCATCAGATACGAGTTCGGGCCCGCGTCCCTCAGCGCCTTCACCAGGCCCGACACCAGGACCGGGTCCGCCGGGGCCTGCGTCGGCAGATAGGAGACCTTCTCCATGTCCCGGGCGCCCCACGGCATCGCGGGCGTCACGTCCTCCACCGGGTCGCTGCTCAGCCACAGCAGCCGCAGACTCGGATCGTCGTGGGCGTACACGTACTCCATGGCGGCGACCTCGCCGGGCCGCACCCGCTCGAACGGCTCGTTGCCCCAGCGGGCCACCAGGAAGCCGCCCATGAGCACCAGACCCGCCATGAGCGCGGCCAGCGGGGCGAGGCTCACCCGGTCCTTCTCGCGCTCCTCGGCGGTGACGCCGGTGCGCGGGAAGAGCGCCAGCCCGGTGAGCAGGGCCGCCCCGGGCAGGGCGAACATGAAGACCCGCAGCGCCATCTCACCGCCGTACGACTGCATGCCGAAGCCGAGGAACGGCACGAAGGTCAGGACGAGCAGCGAGCGCTCCCGGTAGTGGTGGAAGCGCCGGCGCCACCAGCCCCAGCAGGCGAACGCCATCACCCCGCCGGCCAGCAGGACCCGGACGTACAGCACGAGCTGGTGGGTCGAACTGCCGCCCTCGATCCGGCCGGAGACGGAGGAGGTGACATTGCCGCCGACCCCGCCGACCCCGCCGAACAGCTCGTCGAAGTGCCCCGACCAGTACGGCTCGGCGAGGAAGCCGATCCACGCGGTCACCATCACGCCGAACAGGACGGGCAGGCCGCGCAGTTCGCTCCGGCCGACCAGCACCAGCGCCGTCACCACGCCCAGCATCACGAACGGCGTCAGTTGGTGGGCCGGGACACTCGCCGCGAACAGGCCCATCACGACCGCCAGCAGCACGGCCCGCTGCCGCCGGTTCGCCGGCTCCACCTCCAGCTCGCCCGGCCGGCGCCGCGACCAGATCACACGCGGCGCGCGGAACCAGACCAGCAGCACCGCCGCGAAGGCCAGGTACAGCAGATACGTGAAGCCCTGCGGGGAGAAGTAGTCCTGGCCCACCCAGCCGGCGAGCACGAACACCCAGATGCTGGTCCACTTGGCCCGCCAGCTCGCCCGCATATGGCGCACCAGCAGGAACATCGGGACCAGGTACAGCAGTTGCATGGCCGTCGGCCACCAGCGGACGACCTCGGTCAGATCCTCGACCCCGCAGGCCCGCGCGACGAAGGCGGCCGCCGCGAAGAATCCCGGCCAGCTCCAGCGTGCGTCCAGGTCCGGTACGGCCGAACCGGTGCGGTCGATGTAGTCGAGGAAGCCGAGGTGCTGCCAGGCGGTCGCGAACCGCGGCTCGGTCTCGATCAGCGCGGGCAGGGCGTGCAGCGACACCACCGTCGCCAGCAGGGTGAGCAGCAGCAGGGTCCGGTGCTCGCGGTTCAGCCACAGCAGCGAGGCGAACACGACGGCCAGCAGGGCCGCCCCCAGCAGCGTCGGCGGCGGCAGCACCGAGATCAGCCCGAGCCCGCCCATGCGGTCCAGGTCGCTCTCGCCGAGCCGTAGCGCGGGCACCCAGTACAGCAGCAGCGCCGCGACCAGCAGACAGCCCAGCACGACGCCCACCCGGGTCGGCAGCGGCCGCTCGCGCCGTCCGGCCGCGAGCCCGTCCGGCCGGACGGGCTCCTGCGGGGCGGGTCGTTCGGGTGCCGCTTCGGGGTCCGGCGGGGCGGCGGTCGCGTCGGGGTCCTCCACGGCGGCCGTCACCTCGCCCTTGCCCGCGTCGAACGCGTCCTCGAACGGCGCGTCCACCTCGGCGGGACCCGCCGACGCCTCCGAGCCCGGCTCCCGCCCCGATTCCGGCAGTTGCCCGGCCTCCGCCGCGCGGGCCCAGGTGGGCCGGTGCTCCGGGCGGACGCGTGGGGTGCCCGTGGGCGGGGTGCCCGGTCCCGGCCGGACGTCGGGCCGGCGTTCCAGATGGTCGAAGTCGACGTGGATGCCGAGCGCGAGGGTGTCGCTGTCCAGAGCCCAGCCGGGCCCGCGCCTGCGCGCCCCCGTGGACGCCTCCCGCGCCCCGAGGTCGGCCAGGTCCCCGTCGGGCGCCGCGTCCTCGGGCACGTCCGCCCCGGAGCCCCGCACCGTCCGGTACAGCCGGGGCGCGGCGATCGCCACGATCACCGAGAGCGCGGCGATCTCGGCGACCCCGGCGCCCGTCAACCCCATCCGGGGCAGCAGGAGCAGCGTCAGACCGAGCACCAGGGCGCACAACAGCCCCTGCAGCCACGCCAGTCCGGCCGTACGGCTCTGCGCGCGCAGGACCGCGAAGTACGTCTCCATGACGACCCGCAGCAGCCCGCCCACCGCGAACCAGCGCAGCAACGGGGTCGCCGCGTCCGCGTAGCCCGCGCCGAAGACGCCCAGGATCCAGGGCGCCCCGAAGAACAGCACCGCCGAGACCGGCAGCATGATGCGGGCCATCCGGGCCAGCGCCGCCCGGGTGTCGGCGGCCAGCCGCCCCGGCGCGTGCGAGCCCTCCACCGTCAGGGAGGCGCCCATGTTGATGGCGAGCAGGTTGACGGTGCCGCCGATGGTGGCGGTGATGTAGAAGTACGCGTTGTCCTCGGCGGAGACCCGGGCCGCCACGATCACCGGGATGAGGTAGACCACGGCCAGGGAGAACAGGGAGCCGGTGTAGTCCCCGGCCAGGAACCGGCCGACCTCCCGCAGCGACGGCGGGCGGGCGTGGTCGTCGGTGGCCGCCATGTGCCGGGGCACCAGTCGGCGGAACACCAGCCAGCCCAGCGGCAGCACCGACACCGCGATCGCCGCCACCCACGACACGAAGACGCCGGCGGTCGGGATCGCCACCGCGAACGCCACCAGCAGCCCCAGCTTCACCGCCGAGAACACGGTGTTGCCGACGGGCACCCACACCGCGCTGCGCAGCCCGGTCAGCACCCCGTCCTGAAGGGTGAGCACGTTCCAGGCGATGACGGCGGCGACGAAGAACAGCCCGTTCAACGGCCCGTGCAGGAACCGGTACGACGGCCCCCACAGGTCCAGCGTCAGCAGGAAGACCCCGGCGGCCAGCGCCACCACCACACAGCTTCCGGCGTACGTACGGAAGATCAGGCGGCCCGTCGTCCGCCCGGCCACCGGGATGAACCGGGCGAGCGCCCCGGTCAGCGTCACCGCCGTCAGCCCGGCGAGGAACTTCATCGCGGCGATCGCCGCCGACCCCTGGCCGACGGCGGACTCGGAGTAGTAGCGGGCGGCGGCCAGCCAGAAGCCCAGTCCCAGCACCGCCGAGACACCGGTGTTGATCATCAGGGCGTAGGCGTTGCGGAACAGCTGGCTGCCGCCTCCGGGGGACCTGCCCAGGCCGGGCAGGCGAAGGCGCCGCCCCGGCCGCTCGGGCGCCGGCGCGTCGGTCGAGGCGGGCTCGGTCGTGGTCGTCGTGTCAGACACGGGTACGGATGGCCTTCCGGCGGACCTGACGGGCTCTGCGGACCACGGCGTACCCCTTGGTCAGGGCGCGGTCCCTGGCGAACGTACGAGCGACGGCACGGCCTTCGACCAGCCGGCCGAACTCCTCGACGCCGGTGGTGCGGCGCACGGTGAGCCGCGTGAGCGCGTACGGCCCCTGCCGGCGGCGGGCGAGGCCGTTGTTGACGGCGAGCGCCTGGGTGTACCCGGTCTCCCGCACCGCCTCGCGCACCCGGCGGCTGGAGTAGCCGTACGGGTAGGCGAACGAGACCGGGGCGGTGCCCAGCTGGTCCGAGACGATCTCCTTGCAGAGGATCAGCTCCGAGCGCAGCCGGTCGTCGGGGAGCTGGTCCAGCTGCGGGTGGGTGTGGCTGTGGCCGCCGATCTCCACGCCGGCCGAGGCCAGTTCGCGCACCTGCTCCCAGTCCAGCATGGTGTCCAGTCCGCCGCCCATGTCGTGCGGGCCCTTGAGCCAGCCCGTGGAGACGAACACCGTGGCCGTGAAGCCGTGGGCGCGCAACACGGGCAGGGCGTGCCGGTGCACGCCCGCGTAGCCGTCGTCGAAGGTGATCAGCACGGGCCGCTCGGGCAGCGGCTTCCCGGAGCGCCAGTGCTCGGCGAGTTCCGCCGTCCGCACCGGCGTGAGCCCCAGGTCGCCGATCAGGGCCATCTGCTCGGCGAACGCCTCCGGTGCCACCGACAGTTCCCGGGTGGCGTCGTTCGGCGCGGTCGACACCGCGTGGTACATCAGGATCGGCACCGGCGTGTCGCTCATCCCGTCCCCCCTCCGGTGTCCGGCGATCCCTCGATCCCGGCCACCGCGTACGTGGCGCCGCCCCGGCGGGCGCGGACACTCCCGACGACGTACCCACCCGCTGCCGTCAGCACCCCCGCCACGATCGCGCCCGCCCGGCCAACGCCCCCGGGCCGGGCGAGCAGCGCGTCCCGCAGACCGCGCGCCACCCCGGCCGGCAGCACGCGCGTGGTGTACCGGCGTTCGGACTCCAGTCCCTTGTCCGCGCCGACACTGCGGGCCACCAGCGCCTTCGACAGGCCCTCCGCGTAGGTGCGGGTGCGGAAGTACCGGAAGCGCTCCCGCGGGCCGGGCACCCGGTGGTGGATGATCGCGCGGTCGTCGATCAGCAGCACCGCGTCGGGCCGGGCGCGGCTGAGCCGGATGCACAGCTCCGTCTCCTCGCAGCCCAGCGGCAGCCGGTCGCCGTCGCGGCCGATGCCGGTCGCGAAACCGCCCGCGACGTCGAACGCCGTACGGCGGAACGAGGCGTTGCCGCCGAGGACGTTGCGGACCTTCGTCCGGCCGCCGGGCAGGCCCCGGTAGGTGCAGCCCACGACCCAGTCGAACTCCTCCGGGAACCAGCCGGGCCGGCGGCCGGACGCCCAGATCGGCTCGGTGCGCCCGCCGACGGCCATGACCCGCGGGTCGTCGTACCCGGCCGCGAAGTACCCCAGCCAGTCCCGCTCGGCGACGGCGTCGTCGTCGAGGAACGCGACGACCTCGCCCCGGGAGGCCGCGATGCCTGTGTTGCGGCCGGCCGACAGACCGCGCGGGCCTGCGTTGGCCAGCACCCGCACCTCGGGCGTCTCCTTGTACTCCTTGGCCAGCCGGTCCAGGAGCGCCCGGTTGTGGTCGACGACCAGCAGGGTCTCCAGGGCCGGATACGCCTGCGCCCGCACCGAGGCGACCGCGGCGAGGATGTCCTCCCAGCGGTCCTCGGTGTAGACGCAGATCACGACGGAGACGCCGGGACCGCTCAAGACGTCTCTCCCCGGGCCTGGGAGCGCGAGCCGACCGAGGTGAGGACGGGGGAGTGCGCGGCGGCGCTGCGGCGGCGCAGCGCACGCCGGTTGGAGCGCTCCTTGAGGATGACCCGCAGCACCCGCAGCCCGTCGCGTACGGCCCGCAGATTGCTGGTGCCGTGGATGCGGAGGTACTCGTGGCTCGGTATCTCCTGCACCTTCAGCCCCGCCTTGACGACCCGGATGTTCATCAGGGTCTCCACCTCGAAGCCGGTGCAGTCGAGGTCGATCTTGTCCAGGCAGTGCCGCCAGAACGCGTTGTATCCGTAGCAGAGATCGGTGTAGCGGGCGCCGAACTTGCGGTTGACGGCCGTGCACAGCGCCCAGTTGCCCAGCTTGCGGATGAGCGTCATGTCGTCGGTGCCGCCGCCGTTGGCGAACCGGGATCCCTTGGCGAAGTCCGCGCCCGAGACCAGGGCGGAGACATAGCTCAGGATCTCGTTGCCGTCGGCGGAGCCGTCCGCGTCGACCATGACGATGATGTCGCCGGTGGCCGCCTCGAACCCGGTGATCAGGGCGTCCCCCTTGCCCTTGCCGCGCTGGCGCACGACCTTGACCTCGGGCCACAGCTCGCGGGCCACCGCGACCGTGTCGTCGGTGGAGTTGCCGTCGACCAGGACCACTTCGTGGATCCAGTCCGGCAGGGTCTTGAAGACGTACGGAAGGTTCTCCGCCTCGTTCATGGCCGGGATCACCACGCTCACGGGCGGTGCGATGGCCAGGTGCGAGGAGACGGGCCGGTAGCCGGCCGGTGACGGATCATGGCCCGGGACCGCCGGGCGCAGCACAGAACTCATGAGTCGGTCCCTCTCGTCCGGTGGACCGCCCGCCCCTGGGCGGCCCGGTGAAGTGTCCGGTTCGAAAGGGGGGTTGTGTCACCCGAGCACGGCGACTGGCTCTCCCCGTGCGTGCGGTGAGCTGGCATGTCTGGCCGGCCACCCGGAAGTGCGGCGGCCGGTCGCGCGGCACGACTCGGTCGAAGATGCGGACACCTTCACCGAGCACCCCCCTACCGCGTCCCGCTCCGGTGCCGTCCTGCGGTCCTCGGTCCCTCCCCTGGAGCCGCGGGCCGACCGTCCGATGCGAGTGAGATGTACGACGGTATTGATGATTGCGCCTTTATGGCAAGAGCTGGAACCAGCTCTCACATTTTTGTTGGTTTGGCCGTTACGTACGTGCCGAGCGGATCCTTCCCATACGTTTCAGGAACCGGTCCGCCGGCCCGAAGAGTTCCGGCCGTGACTGCACGGTGTTGCGCAGCGCCCGGACCGGGGCACGCCGTGCCCGGTGTCCGAACGCGATCGGGTGACGCCGGGTCACCCACCCCTCCGACACCGTCAGCTCGCGTGTCTTCAGGGAGTCCTTGTACTCCTTCTGGCCCCGGCCGAGATCCAGGTGCGCGATGCCGTCGGCGGCGGCCGCCTCGGCCATGCGCAGATGCAGCACCAGGCCCGGCGAGTACTTCGAGAACGCCGGGTCGTAGGCCGGGAACCAGCAGGCCAGGATGCGTTCGCTGCGCAGCCCGAAGTGCGCGGCGATCGGAGCGCCGTCCGCGTACAGCACGGACAGGACGCCCGCGAACGAGTCCGAGCGGGTGTGGAACAGGTGCTCCACGAGCCGGGTGATCCACTCCTGGGCGAAGCGGTCGCTGCGTCCCGTCCTGCGGTACTGGGCCGACTTCCAGGACATCAGGGTGCGCAGCGCGGCGGGATCACGCTCGTCGTGCACGTACCGCACGCCCTCGTGGTCGCGGGCCAGCTTGCGCTCCTTGGCCAGGGTCGTGCGGGTGAACTTCGGCGCGTGCTCGCGCAGATGGGCCAGATAGGCGTCGTACCCCTGGTCCACGTCCATCACGGGCGACGGGTAGCCGCCGGTGGCGGCCGGCGCGAACGCCGTCTGGCCGTCCACCAGGTGGTCGAACTCCCACACGGCGAGCCCGCACGCCTTCAGCAGCTCCTGGGCGTCGACCGTGAACCCCGGCCGGTGCACGAGGCCCTGGGCGTCCGAGACGCCGAGGCCGATGGCCCGGCCGACGCCGGTGGCCGTCCGCTGGAACGGCAGGAACGCGGCCGGTTCCCCGCCCTCCCGGACGACCGCGATCCGCACCCCGCGCCGGCAGCGGCCCACGGCGAGCGCGAACTCCGGCGACAGGAAGGGGTTGCCCAGCTCGGGCGCGCCCTGGAGATGGGCCTTGGACTGGATGGAGGACCAGGCCGCCCGGTCGGCGGCGCTGAGCTCGCCGGGGCGGTACACGCTGATGTCCACGTCAGACCGTCCGCTCTCGGGTCATGCGGCCGCATGGCCGCCGTACCGTGACCAGCAGGAGGATGAGCGCGCTGATCGTGGTCACCGCCACGATCCCGCCGCGCACCGACCACTGGTGCAGGGCCAGCATGGCCTGGGCCACCAGCATGTCGAGGACGACCGCGCCCGCGACCGAGGCCACCACACGGCCGAAGGGATCCAGCCCGCGCAGCGCGGCGGCGATCGCCGCGGCCGGTGCCGCGAGCAGGAAGAACAGGGTGAACGGGCCGCGCAGCGGCGAGTCGGAGCCGGCGAGCGCGAGCACCGCGCCGATTCCCCCCACAGCCGTCGCGGCGCCCGCGAGCAGTGGCGTCAGGTCCCTCCCCGGACCCGGTCGCGCACGCTCGGCGTCGTCGGACACAGCTGGTGTGCCATGGATGGTCTGCATGGGCGACTTTGCCCCCCGAAGCGCCGGATGCCGGGCTTCAATGTGGCTCAGGGGCATATCGGCCGTCAAGATGCCGATGGCCCCTTGACAACGGTTCGTCCTCGGTGTGAGCGGGGACGGCCCCCGGGGGCGTGACGCCTCCGGGGGCCGGTGGTTCAGGTGGTGCGGGGGCGTTTCATCGGACGAGCTTCAGCAGCCGGTTCGGGGAGCCGCTGCCCGGGCTGGTGACCACGTCGGCGGTGGCGCCCGAGGTCAGGGCCGAGGCGACCGCGGCCGGGGTGGCCGAGGTGTGGCCCGCCAGGTAGACGGCGGCCGCTCCGGCGACGTGCGGGGTCGCCATCGACGTACCGGAGATGGTGTTCGTCGCGGTGTCGCTGGTGTGCCAGCCCGCCGTGATCGAGGAGCCCGGCGCGAACAGGTCGAGCACCGAACCGTAGTTGGAGTAGCCGGCGCGGGCGTCCGTGCTGGTGGTGGCCCCGACGGTGATCGCCTGGGTGACCCGCGCCGGGGAGTACGAGGAGGCGTTGGCGCTGGAGTTGCCGGCCGCCACGGCGTAGGTCACGCCGCTGGAGATGGAGGTGCGGACGGCGGTGTCGAGGGCGGTGGAGGCGCCGCCGCCGAGGGACAGGTTGGCCACCGAGGGACCGGAGTGGTTCGCCGTCACCCAGTCGATGCCCGCGATCACGCCCGCCGTGGTGCCGGAGCCGTTGTTGTCCAGCACCCGGACCGCGACGACCTTCGCCTTCTTGGCCACACCGTAGGTGGAGCCGGCGATGGTGGTGGCCACATGGGTGCCGTGGCCGTTGCCGTCGGAGGCGGTGGTGTCGCCGTCGACGGCGTCGTAGCCGTAGGACGCGCGGCCGCTGATCTGCTGGTGGGTGATGCGCACACCGGTGTCGATGACGTACGCGGTCACCCCGCCGCCCGCGCTGTCGGGGTAGGTGTAGGTGCCCGAGAGCGGCACGGCGCTCTGGTCGATGCGGTCCAGGCCCCAGGGGGCGCTGCCCTGGGTGGTGTCGGCCAGGCGGACGGTCTGGTTCTGCTCGACCGACGCGACGGCCGGGTCGGCCGCGAGTCTCTTCGCCTCGGTGGCCGAGAGGGTGGCGGAGTAGCCGTTCAGCGCGGCGCCGAACGTCTTCCTCACGGTGCCGCCGTACCGCTTGACGAGGCTCTTGCCCGTGCTGGAGGCGGCCTTCAGCCCGGCGGTCTCCTTGAGCGTGACGATGTAGCTGTCCTTGACGGCGGTCGGGGAGCCGGCGGCCAGGACCGTGCCCTCGGCCGGGGCGGCCTGGGCGGGCAGCGAGCCGGTCCCGCCGACGAGGGCGGCGGCGGCCAGGGCGGATATCGCGGCGTACCGGAGCTTGGTGCTACGCAGTGGTGCCATTACGAGGGGGTCCTCCTCAAGGCGGTGCGCAGGGGTGGTGCGCGCACATGTGGGGGGTGCGTACGTCGTCGCACGCACAGCCCGGTGCGGGGAGTCCCGCGCCGGGCCGAGGTCAAGGCTCCGCAGAGTCCGTGCGCCGGACAAGGGAGTTGACGACCTGTCCATGACCTTGTCATGTACGCGAAATGAAACACCGACGCGAAGGGGTCGTTCGAGCAGGTGGTGCCCGAAAAAGTTTTGGCATGGACACTTCCACTCAACACGCGTAGTTGGTACGACGGTTACGGCAGAGATCCTGCTATAGGGAGGTTCCATGAGACGTTCCCGACTTTCCGTACACGTCGCCTCACTCCTCCTCGCCGTCGGCACCGCCCTCACCGGGGCTGCCACGGCGCAGGCCGCCGACACCGCCGCCGCGGGCGGCTACGTGGCACTCGGCGACTCCTACTCCTCGGGCCTCGGCGCCGGCAGCTACCTCAGCAACAGTGGTGACTGCAAGCGCAGCTCGAAGGCGTACCCGGCCCTGTGGGCCGCCGCCAACTCACCCTCGTCCTTCGACTTCACGGCCTGCTCGGGCGCCAAGACGGGTGACGTCACCGCCAGTCAACTCGGTCCGCTCAGCTCATCCACCGCACTGGTGTCCGTGTCCATCGGCGGCAACGACGCCGGATTCGCCGACATCATGACGACCTGTGTGCTCCAGGGCGACAGCGCCTGCGTCTCCCGCATCAACACCGCGAAGGCGTTCGTCGACTCGACCCTGCCGGGCCGGCTGGACACCGTGTACAACGCCATCCGCTCCCGGGCACCCGCCGCCCGGGTCGTCGTCCTCGGCTACCCCCGCTTCTACAAGCTGGGCGCCTCGGGCTGCGTCGGCCTGTCCGAGACCAAGCGCCGGGCGCTCAACGACGCCGCGGACCACATCGACGCCGCCATCGAGAAGCGGGCCCGTGACCACGGCTTCGCCTTCGGCGACGTACGGACCACGTTCGCCGGGCACGAACTGTGCTCCGGCAGCCCGTGGATGCACTCCGTGAACTGGCTCAGCATCTCGGAGTCGTACCACCCGACGGCCGCGGGCCAGTCGGGTGGATATCTGGCGGCGCTCAACTCCGCCGGCTGAGCGATTCGGAGCGACTACGCGTCCGGTGACGAAGGCGAGACCCCGCCCGACGGGGTCTCGCTCGCACACGTCACCGAGAACGGCACCGACGCGGACTTCGTCCGCACCGGATCGCGCACCTCGACGGCGATCCCGCTCGCGAAGGTGCCGCTCCCGTCGTACGTCGTCAGGAACACCCTGTCCTGCCGGGTCCGTTCGCCGTCCGCCGGGAACGACAGGGTCTTCCAGTCCTCGTCCAGGACGTCGCCGTCCTCGGACACCCAGCGGTAGGTGACCTGCGCGGGCAGCCTGCCCACCGTGAACGTCGCCGTGAACACCGGAGCCTGGCCGCGGGGCGGCGGGCAGGCTCCGGAGTAGTCCGTGTGGGAGCCGGTCACCGACACCCGCACGGACTGCGGCGCGGCCGACGGCGACGCGCTCCGGCTCGGACTCGGCGTCGGGGTCGGCTTCTTGGTGGCGGGCTCCTCCTTCGTGCCGGTCGCCGTCGTCCGCCCGCCCGTCGCCGTGGCGGTCTCCCCGCCGGCGGCCTTCCCGCCGTCGCCGCCCCGGTTCAGCAGCGCGTACGTCAGTCCCCCCACCGCGAGGGCCAGCACCACGACGCCCGCGACCAGCACCGGCGCGGCACGGCGGTCGCGCCCGGAGCGCACCGGAGCCGTGCCGGCTGCCTGGGCGCCGGTGGGCCGGGTCGGGCCGGGCGGCGGCACCGGGGCCGTCGGGGCGGTCCCGGACGGCGCCGGGAACGCGGCGATCGTCGGGGCGTACGCGGCCGCCCCCGCGCCGCCGCCGGGAAGCGTGCCCCCGGCCGCGACGAGCCGCAGATCCTCCTGCGCCCGCGCCGCCGGCAGCCGCTCGGCCGGATCCTTGCGCAGCAGCCCCTCGATGACGGGGGCCAGCGGCCCCGCCCGGCGCGGCGGCGGCAGCTCCTCGTCGACGATGGCGCGCAGGGTGCTGAGCGGCGTGTCGTGACGGAACGGCGAGTTGCCCTCCACGGCCGCGTACAGCAGGACGCCGAGCGACCACAGGTCGGACTCCGGGCCGGGCGTGCGGCCCAGCGCCCGCTCCGGCGCGAGGAACTCGGGGGAGCCGATGACCTCGCCGGTCATGGTGAGCGCCGAGCTGCCCTCGACCATGGCGATGCCGAAGTCGGTCAGCACCACGCGATCGTCGTTCGACAGCAGCACGTTGGCCGGTTTCACATCCCGGTGCAGCACGCCCGCCCCGTGCGCGGCCCGCAGCGCGGACAGCACCTCGGCGCCGATGTGCGCCGCCCGACGCGGATCCAACGGCCCGTCGGCGTCCAGCAGTTCGGCCAGCGAGATGCCCCGGACCAGCTCCATCACGATCCACGGCCGCCCGTCCTGGGTGGCCACGTCGTACACCGTGACGACATTGCGGTCGGCGACCCGCGCCGCCGCCCACGCCTCGCGCTCCAGCCGGGCGTACATCCGCTCGACGTCCGAGGCGGCCAGCCCGGCGGGCGCGCGGACCTCCTTGACGGCCACCTCGCGGTGCAGCAGCTCGTCGCGGGCCCGCCACACGGTCCCCATGCCGCCCTCGCCGAGCGGGGAGAGCAGGCGGTAGCGGCCCGCGATCATCCGGTCGGCACCATGGTCCTCGGACACGGGCATCCCCCCTTCGCATCCGTGCGCATTCTCCACAAAAGTAGCTCAGCCGAGTGCGGACGCCGCCCCCTGGACGACGAGTCCGGCCCCGATCAGGACGACGAGCACCGCGGACGCCAGCGGCGCCGTACGGCGGACGAGGACCGTCACGGGATGGGTCAGCGCGCGCGGACGCCGGTCCAGCACCCGCATCGCCCCTGTACCCAGCCGGACGACGGCGAACCCGGCCGCGGTGAGCGTGAGCGCCAGCCCGGCGCCGTAGGCCACGACGAGCAGCAGCCCGAACCAGGCCTTGCCGAGGGCGGCGGCGCCGACCAGCACGACGACGGCGGACGGGCTGGGGACGAGCCCCCCGGCGAAGCCGAGCAGGATCGTGCCGCGGAGGGTCGGGGCGGTGGGGTGCGTGTGGGGGACACCCCCGTGGGTGTGGGTGTGACCGTGTTCGCCGTGTTCGTGCACGTGGTCGTGGTCGCGGGGGTGCGGGTGCGCGTGGTCGTGGGGATGGGGGGCGACCGGGGCGGCGGACGGTGCCGGGGCGGTGCCGGCGGGGGCGCCGACCAGCACCGGCCGGCGCGCGGGGGCGTGGCCGGCCGCGGGCTCCCCTGGGTGCGGGTGCGGGTGCGGGTGCGGGTGCGGATGCGGGTGGCTGTCGTGGTCGTGCGGGTGCGCGTGGCCGGGACCGCGCGCACGCCAGGCCCGGCGTGCCAGGGTCACGCCCGCCGCCGTCACCAGGGTGCCGCTCGCCACCCCCAGCCAGGTGATCACCGAGGGCGCCGCCGCCGAACCGGCGGTGACCAGCAGGCCCAGTGTCACCACGCCCAGGGTGTGGGTGACCGTCACCGAGGCGGCCAGCGGCAGGACGTCCCGGGGCCGGGCCCGGCCCCCGCGCGCGGTCGCCACCGCCGCCATCATGGTCTTGCCGTGCCCCGGGGCGAGCGCGTGCAGCGCGCCGAGGAACAGCGCGAGGAGCAGGGCGAGCGCCGCGAAGCCCACGGTCAGCTCGCGGCGGGAGACCAGGTCGTCCAGGGCCCGCGTCCAGCGGTCGGCGCCGCGCGGCAGGACGGAGGAGGCCTCCGGGGCGTCCTCGCCGGACGCGGCGAGCGCCGGACCGCCGGGCCGCACCCGCAGGGACGCGGTCCGTGTGTCGGCGGGGGACGACAGCAACGCGCGCGGATAGGCGGTCAGTTTCCCCGAGGCCGACTCTCCCGGCACGTCCGAGGCGGTCAGCGTCGTCCGGTCGCCGCGCGCCGTGATCTCCCGCCAGCCGGGCCCGCTTCCGCCGCCCGCGCCCCGGAACTTCAGGGCCAGCGGCGCGCGTTCGGGGAGCGGTGCCGTCAGCTCGCATTCCACGCGGAGCGTGTCGAGCCCCGCCTGGCCGGGCCGCACACGCGCGTGACCGCCCGTCACCTTCAAGCGGACCGTGCGGCCCTCCACGGTGACCTCGCTGTCCCGCGCCGCGCTCGCGCAGCGCTCCCGGGCCCAATTCGTCAGGCCCGCCTTCTCGATCGCGGGCCCGGCCTGGGTCGCCGGGATCTCGGCCAGGTCCTCGACGTGGTCGACGCGCAGCTCTCCGGGGGCGACGACCAGGCCGTCGTACCGGTTGACGGTGAAGTTGCCGAGGGGGTGCGCGCTCGCGGGCGACGAGGGCGCCAGGGCGAGCGCGCAGGCCGCCGTGAGGACGGCGGCGCCCGAGGCGGTGAGCCGGCGAAGGGTCACTGGTCCGCCTCCAGGGCCTTCAGCGCCGCCCGCGCGTCGCGGGCGCCCAGCGGTGCGAAGCCCGGGTTCAGCTTCAGGGCGGCCCGCAGACGCGTGCGGGCGTCGTCCGCGCGGCCGGTGGCGCGCTCGATGATCCCGCGGTGGTACAGGAACACGGCGTTGCGATAGCCGGTGGCCGTGGCCCGGCGGGCGTACGGCAGGGCCTCGTCGTCCTTGCCGTTGACATGCAGCGCCCAGGCGAGGGCGTCCGCGGTGTGCACCGTGCGGCGGCGGTCCCACTCGGCGCGGGCCGCCCGCAGCGCGGCCGCCCTGTCGCCGTGGTCGGCGGCCGCCAGCGCGGTGTCGAGGTCGGCGTCCACGCCGTTGGCGCGGGCCAGGGACGTCCAGGCGTCGACCAGGGCGTACTGGTCGGCGGCGGCGGCCCGGTCGCCTGCCGCCTCGTACAGCTCGCCGAGGGCGACGAGCGGGCCGGGCAGCGGGAAGCGGGCGACGACGTCCTTCAGGCCCGCGATCGCGCCGGCCCGGTCCCCGTTCGCCGCCTGCGCGCGGGCCCGGCCCTCCAGCGCGGGGACGTAGTCCTCGTCGGCGGCGAGCGCGCGGGCGTAGTGGGTGAGGGCCGTGCCGTACTCGCCCTGGTTCCAGGCGAGCTGGCCCAGCTGGGTGGCGACGTAGGCGATGTCGCCGGGGGCGGACGCCGAGGACAGCGCCTGCTCCAGCACGCGCCGGGCCGTACGGACGTCGCCGCGCAGTTCGTGGACGTACGCGTACCGCGTGAAGACCGGGATGCCCGGGCGGCGGTCGTCGGCGGTGTCCGCGGCCTCGGCGGCGTCACGGTACCGGCCGAGTTCGACCAGGGCGTCCACCCGGACGCACAGGGCGCGTTCGCTGTACGGGTTCTCCTTCAGGGCCCGGTCGGCGTTCGCCAGGGCCCCTTCGAAGTCGTGCCGGGCGGCCGCGAGGGCGGCGCGGCCGGCCAGGGCCTGGTCGTTGCCGGGCGCCAGCGCGAGGGAGCGCTCGAACGCCCGCTCGGCCTGCGGATAGCGGGAGGGGTCGCCCTTGGTCCGGGCCTGCTCGACGTAGGCGAGGCCCAGGGTGGCCCAGCCGCCGAAGTCCCGCGGCTGGGACCGCAGATGGGACTGGAGGGCCGTGATGCCCGCGTCCAGGTCGCCGGAGGCGAGGAGACCGGGGGAGACGGCCGCCGAGGCGGGCGCGACCCGCGGGGAGGTTCCGTCGCCCCCGGCGCCGAGCGCGACCGAGCCGCCGGTGACGGCCACGGCCAGCAGGGCCGCGCACCCGGTGAGGTGCAGGGCGCGCCGGCGGGCGGCGGCGAAGCGGCGCAGCGCGGCGACCCGGCCGCCGTCCTGTGGCCCGGCCCCGGCGTCCGCGGCCGTCCCGTCCTCCGGTGGCCCCGCCCCGTCGCCCCCGGACGGGGCCGCCGTGTCCGGACCCGGGTCACGCTCGGGCGTGGGGTCCTGCGGGCTGTCGTGCGTGGGCGGGGCCATGCCCTCTCCTCGGTGGGTCTCGAAACGGTGGGCTCGAAACGGTGGTGCTCGAAACGGTGCTGCCCGGGTGGTGCGGCGCGGCCCGCGCCGTGGGGGATGGGTCCGCGGGCCGCGCCGGGTCGACGATCGGCGGCCGGCTAGTACGCCCGGTCCCGCATCCGGCGCCACCACAGCAGGGCGCCGCCGATCAGCAGGATGCCCAGGGCGCCGGCGCCCGCCGATCCGGCGATCAGCGCCGTGTTCTCCATACCGCCGGACGCCCCGGCCGGCTGGAGCGCGTCACCGAGCTGGCTGCGGACGTCGGTCTCGCCGTCCGTGCCCTTGGCGAGCGGTCCGCGCGAGCCCTCCGTCGGCAGGGCCACGTACGGGAAGGACTTCTCGAAGTGCTTGTCGTTCTTGTCGACCGCGTCACCCAGGTCGTTCTTGGAGCCCAGCAGTTCGCCCTCGACGACCTGGAGGGAGGCGTCGATCACGTCGTCGGTGAGCCGGCGGCCGTTCGGGAAGCCCGCGTTGTCGCCGTCGAGCACGCCGAGCCGCTTGGGCTTGTCGGTCGGCTTGATCGACGTGTTCAGGCGCAGCATCTCCGACGGCGTCACGTGCGGCGGCTGGTTGAGGCCCTTCACGCCCTTGAGGAAGACGTCCACCAGGTCGTTGCGCGGCTCGGCGGGCGCCGGGATCTTGTAGATCGCCTCGATGAGCTTCGGCAGTTCCGGGTTGGTGACGTTCTTCAGGAACTTCGCGTCCTCCCAGGGCGAGGACGCGTTGAACCGGTCCTTGTCCTTCAGCGGGTTGACGACCTCGTTGACCAGCGGGCTGCCCAGGCGCGAGACCTGCTCGTAGTACCCCTTGGCGTTCTTGCGCTGGGTCGTCGACCAGATGCCGACGATCGGCTGGTCCGCCGACTCGGTGAGCATGTGGTTCGGGACCTGCAGGGCTATGGAGTTGACGTTGTAGCCCTTGAGGGTGTCGTTGCCGACCTCGGAGAGGTTCCCGCCGTACAGCAGGTCGAAGACCCGCAGGTCCAGGAAGAACGGGTCGTCGGCCTGGCCCGCGAACGACGAGGTGCCGCCGTGCAGTTCGTGCACGGCCTCCTCGCGCAGCTTCGCGTAGTCCGGCATCGACGCCTTGCCGACGTTCGACGGCGCCACGGGGACGTCGTTGGCGATCTTCGTCTTCGAGACCAGGTGCTGGTCCTTCAGCTTCAGCAGCTCGACGTCGTACGTCTGCGTGATGTTGAGGTCGGGGTCGTCGAGGCTCTCGACGGGTCCCGTGTTGTAGAGGAACGTCTTCTTGTTCTTCGTGTGCGTGTCGAAGGTGAAGCGGTAGAGCAGCTCGCCCTGCGCGTCCCCGTTGTTGTCGATGTGGATGTCGTACTGGGCGTCCTCGGCGAACGGGAAGAAGTTCGGTCCGCCCGCGGGCTCCTCGAACGGGATCCAGTTCGCCACGATCGTCGTCGTGTCCGGCTTGTCCGGGCTGACGAACGCGTACACGTCCGTGTTGTCGTACTGCGGTGTCCCCGAGATCAGCGGGGCCTCGCGGTGGCTGGAGGCGGAGGCCGCCCCCGGTTCCAGCGCGGTCACACCGGCGGCTGCGAGCCCGCCGGCGGCCAACGCACCGCATACGAGGGTCGCGAGTCCCCTGCGTCCCGCCCCGCTCCTGGAAGTAGGTGTCATGCCGTCCGTCCTCAGTGCCAACTTGCCTGACGCACCGGGATTCGGAGTGGGGGCGGGGCCGGATTGGTCGATCCCCAAAAGAATTTCCGTGCTCTTCGGACCCGCTTTTTCGGCTTCTCGATCCGTAACCCCATCCGGAGGTGTGTCTGTTGCGAAGACCTCGTAGGACGGGACGGCCGAGATGCGGTCTGGCTGGAGGGGGAGACGAGTTGGACGCGGACGAGCTGCTGGTGCTCGTGGCGGGCGGTGACCAGAAGGCGTTCGAAGACCTGTACGGGCTCGTGTCCGGACCGGTCTACGGACTCGTACGGCGGGTCGTGCGCGATCCCGCCCAGTCGGAGGAGGTGGCTCAGGAGGTGCTGCTCGAACTGTGGCGGTCGGCCGCGCGGTTCGACCCGCGGCGGGGCAGCGCCCTGTCCTGGGTCCTCACCCTCGCCCACCGCCGCGCCGTCGACCGGGTGCGCAGCGCCCGCGCCGCAGGCGAGCGCGAGCAGCGCGAGGCCCTGCGCTCCGGACAGCCCGCCTTCGACCATGTCGCCGAGGAGGTCGAGGCCGGGCTGGAGCGCGAGTGGGTGCGCCGCTGCCTCGAACGCCTCACCGCCCTGCAGCGCCAGTCCGTCACCCTGGCCTACTACGACGGCTACACCTACCGTGAGGTCGCCGAGCGGCTGTCCCTGCCGCTGGGCACGGTCAAGACCCGGATGCGCGACGGACTCACCCAGCTGCGCAAGTGCCTGGGAGGAGTCGCGTGAGCTTCGTCGCCCGCCTGCTGAGGCGCGAGGACCTGCACTCCCTCGCCGCCCCCTACGCCCTGGACGCCCTGGAGCGGGCCGAACGGCGGCGTTTCGAGAAGCATCTGAGCACGTGTGAGATCTGCGCCGCCGAGGTGCGCGCGCTCACCGAGGACGCCGTCCGGCTGGCCTGGTCGACGGCCGCGCCCCCGCCGGCCGCCCTGCGCGAGCGGGTGCTGTCCGCCGTACGGACCCTGCCGCAGGAGGGCGCCGGGGCGCCGGCCCGCGCACGGTCGCCCCAGTTGCCGCCGCATGTGTGGGGCAACCAGCCACCGCCGCGCGGCCGTTCGGTCCGGCGCCCGCTGTTCGTGCCGTTCGCCACCGCCACCGCCGCCGCGGCACTCGTCGTCGCCTCCCTGTTCGCCGTCCAGGCGAACGAGGCGCGGGACGATCTGGCCGCGCAGCGGGCCCGGGCGAGTGAGATCGCTAACGTTCTGGGCGCGCCCGACGCCCGCGCGAGCACCGGCGAGGACGCGAAGGGCCGGCGGATCGGAGTCGTGGCCTCCGCATCGGAGGGGCGCGCGGTCGTCACTCTGAGCGGATACGGACAACCCCCCGGCGGCCGGGTGCATCAGCTCTGGCTCATGCGCCCCGGCGCGCAACCGCGCTCCCTCGGGCTCTTCGACCGCGACACGCCCCTGATCGCGTCCGGTCTGGACACCTCGTCGACGTCACTCGCCGTGACCGTCGAGCCCGGCGGAGGATCTCCGCAACCGACCAGCCAGCCCATTGTCCAACTCGCCCTGAAATCGGTCGGATTCGGAGAGTAATCGCCTACGGGTCGTCAACACCCTTACGGGGAAGGTGAATCCTGTGACCGCGATACACGCGTGCTCCACCGGGACGATAGGGTTAACCTGCCCGGGCCGGGTGGACTCGTACGGGTGGGGAGTGACATGGATCAGATAACAGTGCGCAGCAGGGCCAGGGTCCCTGCGATCACCTGCGGGAGCAGCGCGACCAGTTCGCGCCTCGACCGCCATCTCTCGGTGCTGGCGGGTCCCGCCGTGCCCCAGCGGGAGGCGGCCGAGGCGACGTCACTGATGCGTGAGCTGACCACGCGGGACACCGTGCACGAGCGCAGTGACCGGACCGCGCGCGTACGCCGCGTCTCGCTCTTCGCCCCACTGCGCAGGCTCCGTCGCTCGCTGTTCGGCGGACACTGACCCGCACGGGTCACCGCCGAGCGACGTCTTCAGGCCCGTACCCGGCCGGCCCCTCCGTCCCGGTGCCGCCGCGCTGTCGCCGCCGTCATCCCCACGGCACCGCGGTGGCGTCCCGGAGTGCCACCCGGGTGCGGGCAGTTCCCCCGGAATCCACTCCCGCGCTCCCGGCCCCCGTCCTCCCCGTGTCACGGCCCGGCCCCGCCACGGAGGGCGACGGGACCTTCGCCGTGCTCCCCGCCGGACCCCTCAGCCCGCGCCGCGCGCGTACCGGCGCACCGCCAGCGGCACGAACACCCCGAGCAGCACCGCGCACCAGGCCAGTGAACCGGCGACCGGGTGCGCGACCGGCCAGGCCGCCCCGTCCGGCACCGGCGCGTTCCCGAACAGGTCCCGCAGTGCCGTCGTGACCGCGCTGATCGGGTTCCACTCGGCGACCGTGCGCAGCCACCCCGGCAGCCCGTCGGCCGGGATGTAGGCGTTGGACAGCAGCGGCAGCAGGAACGTCGCCCCGCCCAGCTGCCCCGCGGCCTCCTCGCTGCCGGTGAGCAGCCCCAGGAACACCCCGACCCATGTCATCGCGAACCGGAACAGCAGCAGCAGCCCCAGCGCGCCTGCGGCTCCGAGCGCGGACCCCTCGATCCGCCAGCCCACCGCGAGCCCCGTCAGCAGCAGCGGCACCGTCCCCAGCGCCGTCACCACCAGGTCCGCGACCGCCTGCCCGAGCGGGGCCGCCGCCCGGCTCATCGGCAGCGTCCGGAACCGGTCCGTCACACCGCGATGCGTGTCCTGCGCCGCCTGGAACATGCCGGTCATGATCCCGTTCGCGGCGGTCGCCACCAGCAGACCCGGCAGCAGGAAGGACCGGTACCGCTCGCCGGGCATGGCGAGGGCGCTGCCGAAGACGTACCCGAAGAACAGCAGCATGCTGATCGGCATCGTCTGGGTGAGGATCAGCAGCCCCGGATTGTTCCGGACCCGCCGCAGCTGCCGGCCCAGCATCGCGCCGCCGTCGTACACCAGTGCGCTCATGCCGCACGCTCCTCGGTCAGGCGAAGGAAGACGTCGTCCAGGGTCGGCGGCCGCAGGCTCGCGTCCACCAGGGGCACGCCCGCCGCGTCGAGTTCCCGGACGAGGCGGGGGAGGGTGAGGGTGCCGTCCCGGGTGAGCGCGCCCACGGCCCGCCGCTCGGGGTCGAGCGAGGGCTCGGCGCCGGTCAGCCGGTCCAGCACGGCGGCGGCGTCCACCATCGTGTCCACGTCGCCGACCACCACCTCGACGTGCGTGCCCAGGACCGCCTTGAACTGCGCCGGAGAACCCGTGTGCGCGATCCGCCCCCGGTCCATCAGCGCGATGTCGTCGGCGAGTTGATCGGCCTCCTCCAGATACTGCGTGGTCAGCAGGACGGCCGTGCCGTCCGCGGCCAGCTCCCGCACCGCCTCCCGGACGCGGCCCCGGCTCGCCGGATCGAGCCCGGTCGTCGGCTCGTCCAGGAAGAGCACGTCGGGCCGGCGGACGAGGCTCGCCGCGAGGTCGAGGCGGCGGCGCATCCCGCCGGAGTAGGTGGACGCGGGCCGGTCGGCGGCCTCGGTCAGCCCGAAGCGGCCCAGGAGTTCGTCGGCCCGCTCCGCCGGACCGCGCACCCGGTGCAGCCGGGCGAACAGCCGGAGGTTCTGGCGGCCGGTCAGATCTCCGTCGACGCTGGCGTACTGGCCGGTGACCCCGATGTGGCGGCGCACGGCCGCCGGATCCCGGAGCAGGTCGTGCCCGGCGACCCGGGCGGAACCGGCGTCCGGCCGCAGCAGCGTGGCGAGCAGCCGTACGGCGGTGGTCTTGCCGGCGCCGTTCGGCCCGAGGAGGCCGCAGACCGTGCCGCGCGCGACGGCGAGATCGAGCCCACGCAGGGCCTCCACCTCTCCGAACCGTTTGCGCAGACCTTCACTAAGTACAGCGTACGTAGAAGTCATGGCCCGACCATAGCGCACTACGTACGGTGTACGTAACTAGGATGGAGGCCGAGGTGATGATCCATGGCCGGCAAGGCGTCCGTACCGAGCGTGATCTGGGCGCGACCCGAGCGGACGGGACGCGGCCCCCGGCCCGCGTTCACCCGCGCGGACATCGCGGCGGCGGCGGTGCGCATCGCCGACGACGGCGGGCTCGACGCCGTCTCCATGCGGCATGTGGCGGCGGAACTCGGCTGCGGCACGATGTCGCTCTACAACTACGTCCCCCGCAAGGAGGACCTGTACGAGCTGATGATCGACGCCATCGGCGCCGAGCACGAGATCCGACCGCCCTCGGGCGACTGGCGGGCCGACATGATCCGCAACGCGCTGGAGACCCGCGCGATCATGCACCGGCACACCTGGGCGCCCCGGCTGATGTCCGGGGTGTACGGCTTCAGCCCCAACAGCCTGCGCTACCTGGAGCACTGCCTGGACTGCCTGGAGCCGCTCGACGCCCCCTACAGCGAGAAGATGGAGCTGGTCGCGCTCCTCAACGGCGTCGTGACGACCTACACGGCGAACGAGATCGCCACATCCGAGCGCACCCGCTCCATGCCGTGGTCCGAAGAGGAGGAGAACGCGGTCCGCATCGCCTATCTGGGCGGCCAGGTCGCCACCGGCGCCTACCCGAGGCTCGCCGCCGCCTTCATGGAGAGCAGTGGCCCGATCGACCTGGAGGGGGTGTTCCGGCGGGCCCTGGAGCGAGTGCTGGACGCCTTCGACCCCGACCGCTGACGGCTCAGATCAGCGCGAGCTGACCCTCCGGGCCCTCCTCCTGCCCCTCCAGCACCGACGCCGGCCGGCGCGCCGCGTGCGGGACCGGCAGCACCCCGGCCGCCCGCAGATCCGCCGCCGTGACCGTGGACTCCAGGTCGTCGCCCAACGGCTCGGACTCCGCCAGCAGGGCCAGGACCGTGATGAGTTCCAGCAGCTCCGAGGTCCACTCCCGCGGCCAGGCCGCCGGGCGGATCGCGGCCAGCGTGCCCGGTTCCGGGGCGGCCGTACGCGCCGCGAACCACTGCTCCAGCACGCGCTCCCCGCCCACCGTGAAGTCCCAGGCGGACGCCGGTACGGGCGAGACACGGCCCTCGCCGAGCGACAGGACCTCCTCGGCGCGGTCGTACTCCAGGGCCGGCGGCCGAGGCGGCAGGGGGGCGCGGACGTACGGGCGGCGCCCGCCGGGCAGCTTGGGGCGGTCGCCGTCGCGGCGCATCAGCCACAGGAGCCGCCGGCCCGCCCGCACACCCCGCGCCCACAGCCCGGGGTCGTCGGTGAGCGGCACCCGCAGGTCCGGGCGGACGGCCGCGAACGTCCAGGCGAGCACGTCGAACGGCTCGACCGGGACACCCAGGCGGCCTTCGAGGTACTGCGGCAGGCCCGGCGCCAGATTGGGTTCGGTGCCGTGCGGGCGCCGGTAGAGGGGGCGGACGCGGCCCGGCCGGACCAGCGGGAGCAGCGAGGTCGCCAGCAGCCCGGACTCCGGTGTCTCCACGACGAAGACCTGCCGGTCGTCCGCCACCCGCCACAGCTCCGGCCGGGCCGCGTCGATCAGCCGGTGGTCGGGGATGAGCCACTGCTCGTCGAACGGGGCGGCCAGGACACGCACCGGCTCCGGACAGGGGCCACCGGCCCGCAGCAGCTTCCCGGTGCCGGTCGCCTGACCGGGCAGCTGCGCGGCCGCCGAGTGCAGGGTGCGCGAGCGGGTCGGCTCCAGCAGGGCCTCCCGGTCGGCACCCTCGGCCTTCACGAACGCGTCCCAACGGGCCTTCAGGGACGCCGCGTCGGGGCCCGCCGGCCAGCCCCGGCCGAGCCGCGGCGGTGCGACGGACCACGGCATGAGGTCCGCCAGCGGCGGAGCGTCGTCGTGCGTCACGCCCGGCATCGTACGGCCTGGAGGCCGCCCGGGGGTCAGGTGGCCTCCAGGGTCACCGTGAAGGAGAAGCGGTCGCCGCGGTAGTGGATGACCGCCGCGTCCAGCACCCGGCCGCCCGCGTCGTAGGTGAGGCCGGTGTAGTGCAGGATCGGGCTCAGCAGCGGGACCTGGAGCAGCCTCGCCGTCTCCGGGTCGGCGAGCCGGGCCTCCACGGTGTCCGTGATGCGGCTGATGTCCGCCCCGACGACGTCCCGCAGCACCTTGGTCATCGGCCAGCGCAGCAGGTCGTCCGGGTCGATGCGCGCGGCGAGTTCGGGGCGGACGTAGTTGCGGGCGTGGTTGGTCGGCTCGCCCGTCGTCCCGTCGCTGCGCAGCCGGTGGTACGTCGCCACCTCGTCGAGGTCCGGGAAGTGCTCGGCGACCTCGGCGGGCACCGGGGCCGGGCCGTGGTCCAGCAGTTCGGCCGTCATGCCGGACTGCTGGGCCACGATCGCGTCCACCGAGCCGAGCAGCCGCACCGGTGCGCCACGGCGGGCGTCCGGCTCGATGAAGGTGCCGCGCCGCCGGTGCCGCGTGATCAGCCCCTCGTCCTCCAGCTCCTTCAGGGCCTGGCGCATCGTCAGCACGCTCACGCCGTAGTGCTCCGCGAGCTGCTCCTCGGTGGGCAGGCGCAACGGGTCCTGCGGCCGGCGGCCCAGTATGGAGGCGCGCAGCGACTGCGACACCTGGTACCAGAGCGGCAGTTTGCGGTTCAGGACGATGGAGTCCGGGGCGAAGGGGGTCACGGGCTATCCGTACCTTCCGCGGATCGGTCAGCGCAACGGACGGAAGTGCCGCTCCAGGCCGTCCCAGACGTCGTCGTACCGTCGCTGCAGGTGCTCGGCGCCGGCCGCCTGGGGGGTGAGCGTCACCGGCCAGCGGGTCTCGAACATGAACGCGAGACCGTCGTCGATCTTCTGCGGCTTCAGCTCGGCGGCGCTCGCGCGGTCGAACGTCTCCCGGTCCGGGCCGTGCGCGGACATCATGTTGTGCAGCGAGCCGCCGCCGGGCACGAAGCCCTCCGCCTTGGCGTCGTAGGCGCCCTCGACGAGTCCCATGTACTCGCTCATCACGTTCCGGTGGAAGTACGGCGGCCGGAAGGTGTCCTCGCCGACCAGCCAGCGCGGCGCGAAGACCACGAAGTCGACGCCCGCGAGCCCGGGGGTGTCCGACGGGGACGTCAGCACCGTGAAGATCGACGGGTCGGGGTGGTCGTAGGAGATGGTGCCGATCACATTGAAACGGCGCAGGTCGTAGACGTACGGCACATGGTTGCCGTGCCAGGCGACCACGTCGAGGGGGGAGTGGTCGTAGGTGGCGGTCCACAGGTTCCCGCAGAACTTGTTCACCACCTCCACCGGGCCCTCGGTGTCCTCGTAGGCGGCCACCGGCGCCTTGAAGTCCCTGGCGTTCGCGAGGCCGTTGGCGCCGATCGGGCCCAGGTCGGGCAGCCGGAACGGCGTGCCATAGTTCTCGCACACATAACCCCGCGCGGAGTCGTCCAGCAGCTCCACACGGAAGCGCACCCCACGAGGGATCAGCGCGATGTGTCCCGGTTCCACATGCAGCAGTCCGAACTCGGTGCGCAGCAGCAGCCCGCCGCGCTCCGGGACGATCAGCAGCTCGCCGTCGGCATCGCTGAAGATCCGGTCCATCGAGGCGTTGGCGTGGTAGAGGTGCACGGCCATCCCGGCGCGCTGGGTGGCGTCGCCGTTGCCGCCGAGCGTCCACAGCCCGGCCAGGAAGTCGGTGCCGGGCGCCGGCTCGGGCAGCGGGTTCCAGCGCAGCCGGTTCGGGTCCGGCACCGTCTCGGTGAAGGGCGCCGTGCGGAGCGCGCCGTTGCCGGTGCGGGTGAACGCCGGGTGCTGGGCGGAGGGGCGGACGCGGTAGAGCCACGAGCGGCGGTTGTGCGCCCGCGGCTCCGTGAACGCCGAACCGCTCAGCTGCTCCGCGTACAGGCCCAGCGGGGCGCGCTGGGGGGAGTTGCGGCCCTCCGGGAGGGCGCCCGGCACCGCCTCCGAGCTGTGCTCGTTGCCGAACCCGGACAGATAGGACAGGCCCTCGGCGGTCTTCCGCGCGTCCCCGCTCATGCTCGCTCCCTCGCGATCCGATTCCTATGCTTCACCGTAGGATTGCGGTTCGCCGTGCGCAAGAGATCGGCCCGACTCGTCCGTAAGGATCCGCCGGGAGCCCGCCCCCCTACTCCGCGAGGCGGACACGGACCCGACTCAAGGGGGATCCCGGCTGTCAGACCCGTGTTCTAGTCTCCGGGCATGTCGTGGACACGGTCCCTTTCCGCGGCCCTCGTGGCCGCCCTCCTGCTGGCCGGATCGGCCGCCTGCGGCTCCGGCACGCCCGGAGGGCAGGACGGCATCGCCTCCTCGCCCGTCGGCAAGGTCCTGGACGACACGGACGGCGAGGGCCGGCACTACCGCGAGGTCGAGGAGAAGGACGCACCCGGCGTCGGCATCGAGGTGCAGCCCGACCCGGCCCGCGCCGGCGACTGGGACGTCCGGCTGACCCTCCGGAACTTCCGTTTCTCGCCCGCGGGCACGGGCGCGGAGCCCACCGCCGGGCGGGGCATGGCCCACCTCCTCGTGGACGGCCGCCTCGTCACCGAGTTGCGCACCGACCGGTACCGCATCCCCGCCTCCCTCGTCCCGCGCGGCACCCATCAGGTCACCGTCCGCCTCTACGCCGACGACGGCACGGTGTGGGCGGTGGGCGACGAGCCCGTCGAGCGGACGGCCGACATCACCGCCTCCGAGGCGGAGGCGACGGGCAGTCCGGCCCCGTGACGGGGTGCTCCGGGCGCCCGGGGGCCGATGTTCACCGGGGCGCGGCCGAGGGGCATCATGTGGGCGTGCCCCATCCCGCATCGCTCCGCCGGGCGCCCGTGCAGCGGCGCAGCGCCGAACGGCTCACCAGGATCCTGGACGCCTGCGCCGACCTCCTCGACGAGGTCGGCTACGACGACCTGAGCACCCGGGCCGTCGCCCAGCGCGCGGGCGTCCCCATCGGCTCGGTCTACCGGTTCTTCGGCAACAAACGCCAGATGGCCGACGCCCTGGCCGCGCGCAACCTGGAGCGCTACAGCGCCCGCGTCACCGAGCGCCTGAAGGAAACCGGCGGAGGCTGGCAGGGCGCGCTGGACGCCCTCCTGGACGAGTACGTGGCCATGAAGCGCACCGCGCCCGGGTTCTCCCTCGTCGACTTCGGCAACCAGATCCCGGTCGGCACCCGGGGCGAGCCCAACCGCCGCGTCGCCGACCGGCTCACCGACCTGCTCGCCGGCCACCTCGGCCAGGAACCGGACGACGACCTGCGCCGGACCTTCCTCGTCGCCGTGGAGACCGCCGACACCCTCGTCCACCTCGCCTTCCGGATGGCACCGGAGGGCGACGAGCGGATCCTCCAGGAGGCGCGGGAGCTGCTGGGGGCGTATCTCGGCCGCGTCCTGGACTGAGGGCTGCCGCCCGGGCTCAGGGCTCGCCACCGTTGGACCGGCGACCGATGCCCCGCCCGGGGGCTCCCCACCATGCGTACCGGTCGGTATGCTCGGCGCACGGCGGCGCGCACCGCCGCCGTCACCCACCCCGGGAGGACCCGTGTCCCGCACCGCACTGCGCATCTGCCCCCTGTGCGAGGCCACCTGCGGCCTGACGCTCACCATCGAGGGGACCGAGGTCACCGGCGCCCGCGGCGACCGCGACGACGTCTTCAGCAAGGGGTTCATCTGCCCCAAGGGCGCCGCCTTCGGCGCCGTCGACGCCGACCCCGACCGGCTGCGCACCCCGCTCGTGCGCCGGGACGGTGTCCTGCGCGAGGCCACCTGGGAGGAGGCCTTCGACGCCGTGGCCGCCGGCCTGCGCGCGGTCGTCGACCGGGACGGACCGGACGCCGTGGGGATCGTGCTCGGCAACCCCAACGTGCACACCATGGCCGGCGCCCTCTACCCGCCGGTCCTCATCGCCGGCCTGCGCACCCGCAGCCTGTTCACCGCCTCCACGGCCGACCAGATGCCCAAGCACGTCTCCAGCGGACTCCTCTACGGCGACGCCAACGCGATCCCCGTCCCGGACCTCGACCACACCGCGCACCTGCTGCTGATCGGGGCCAACCCGCTGGAGTCCAACGGCAGTCTGTGCACCGCCCCCGACTTCCCCGGCCGGCTGAAGGCCCTCAAGGCCCGCGGCGGCACCCTCACCGTCGTCGACCCGCGCCGCACCCGCACCGCCCGGCTCGCCGACCGGCACATCGCCATCCGGCCCGGCACGGACGCGCTGCTCCTCGCGGCCATCGCGCACACCCTGTTCGAGGAGGACCTCGCCGACCCGGGGGACCTCACCCCGCACCTCCAGGGCCTCGACGAACTCCGGGAGGCGCTGCGGGACTTCACCCCCGAGGCCGCCGCCGGGGCGTGCGACGTGGACGCCGGGACCATCCGGACCCTCGCCCGGGAGCTCGCCGCCGCCCCCACCGCCGCCGTCTACGGGCGCATCGGCAGCTGCACCGTCCCGCACGGCACCCTGGCCAGCTGGCTCGTGGACGTCTGCACCCTTCTCACCGGCAACCTCGACCGCCCCGGCGGCGCCCTCTTCCCGCAGGCCGCCACCGACCGCACGCCCCGCCCCGCCGGACCCGGCCACGGCTTCGCGCTCGGACGCTGGCGCTCCCGGGTGAGCGGCCACCCCGAGGCCAAGGGCGAACTGCCGCTGTCCGCGCTCGCCGAGGAGATCGACACCGTCACCGACGAGGGCACGCCCGTCCGCGCCCTGATCGCCGTCGCCGCCAACCCCGTGCTCTCCGCGCCCGACGGCGACCGCCTCGACAAGGCGCTGGACTCCCTGGAGTTCATGGTCAGCGTGGACCCCTACCTCAACGAGACCTCCCGGCACGCGCACGTGGTCCTCCCGCCGCCCCCGCCGTCGCAGAGCCCGCACCACGACTTCGCCTTCAACACCCTCGCCGTACGCAACCAGGTCCGCTACACCCGGCCCGCGGTCCCGCTCGAGCCGGGCCGCATGGCCGAGACCGAGATCATGGCCAGGCTCGTCCTGGCCGCGACCGGCCTGCACGGCACCGACCCCTCCGCCGTGGACGACATGGTGATCGGGCAGACCCTCGGCAAGGCCGTCACCGAACCGCACTCCCCGGTCCACGGCCGCGACCCGCGCGAACTCGCCGACCGGCTCACGGGCGTCAGCGGTCCCGAGCGGCGCCTCGACATGATGCTGCGCCTCGGCCCCTACGGTGACGGCTTCGGCGCCCGCCCGGACGGGCTCACCCTCGACCGGCTCCTCGCGCACCCGCACGGCATCGACCTCGGGCCTCTCGCCTCCCGGCTGCCGCAGCCGCTGAAGACCGCCAGCGGCAAGGTGGAGCTGCTGCCCGGCCCCCTCGCGGGCGACCTGCCCCGGCTCAGGGCGGCCCTGCGCGAGCGCCCCGACGGGCTCGTCCTGGTCGGCCGCCGGCATCTGCGCTCCAACAACAGCTGGATGCACAACGTGCCCGCCCTCACCGGCGGTTCCAACCGCTGCACCCTGCACATCCACCCCGACGACGCCGAACGCCTCGGCGTCCGCGACGGGGCACCCGTACGCCTCAAGGGCGCCGGGGGAGAGGTGACCGCGCCCGCCGAGGTCACCGACGCCGTGCGCCCCGGCGTGGTGAGCCTGCCGCACGGCTGGGGCCACGACCGCCCCGGCACCCGGCTCGGCCACGCCTCAGGCGACCCCGGAGTCAACGTCAACCAGCTCCTCGACGGCCGCGCGCTCGACCCGCTGTCCGGCAACGCGGTGCTCAACGGCGTGCCCGTCGAGGTGTCACCGGTGGCCGAAACGATCAGCGCGCTGACCTGAGCAAAGCTCTGACCTGGAGTTCTGCGCTTATTGCTCGCATGTCAACGTCTTGTTAAGGCTGTTCGGCGGGACCTAACGTCCAACGCACCGCCGGCCCTGGTGGGTCGTTCAAGGGCGAACGTTAGGTATCCACTCATGCTGACCCTTCTCGGCTTCGCCATGATCGCGACCTTCCTGGTCCTGATCATGATGAAGAAGATGTCCCCGATCGCGGCACTCGTGCTGATCCCGGCCGCGTTCTGCGTCTTCGTCGGAAAGGGCGCGAAGCTCGGCGACTACGTCATCGACGGCGTCACCGGCCTCGCGCCCACCGCGGCGATGCTCATGTTCGCGATCGTCTACTTCGGGGTGATGATCGACGTCGGCCTGTTCGACCCGATCGTGCGGGGCATCCTGCGGTTCTGCAAGGCCGACCCGATGCGCATCGTCGTCGGCACGGCGGTCCTCGCCGCGGTCGTCTCCCTCGACGGCGACGGCTCGACCACCTTCATGATCACGGTCTCGGCGATGTACCCGCTGTACAAGCGCCTGAAGATGAGCCTCGTCGTGATGACCGGCGTCGCCGCGATGGCCAACGGCGTGATGAACACGCTGCCTTGGGGCGGCCCGACCGCCCGCGCCGCCACCGCGCTCAAGGTCGACGCCGGCGATGTCTTCGTCCCGATGATCCCGGCCCTCGCCGTCGGCCTGCTGGCCGTCCTCGTCCTGTCGTACGTCCTCGGGGTGCGCGAGCGCAGGCGCCTCGGCATGCTCGCCCCGGACGAGGTCCTGGTGACGGAGAAGGAGCCGGAGACGGTCCTCGTGGGCGCGGGCGGCACCGGTTCCGTTACGGCCGACTCCCCGACGGCCGCTGGGGGTTCCGAGGATGCCGACGACGAGCGCTTCGCCGCGCTCGACCCGGACCGGCCCACCCTGCGCCCCCGCCTGTACTGGTTCAACGCGCTGCTCACGGTCGCCCTGCTCACCGCGATGATCATGGAGCTGCTGCCCATCCCGGTGCTGTTCCTGCTCGGCGCCGCGCTCGCGCTCTCCGTGAATTTCCCGCACATCCCGGACCAGAAGGCCCGCCTGGCTGCCCACGCCGACAACGTCCTCAACGTCTCCGGCATGGTCTTCGCCGCCGCCGTGTTCACCGGGGTCCTCCAGGGCACCGGCATGGTCGACCACATGGCCACATGGATGGTGGACGTCATCCCCGAGGGCATGGGACCGCACATGGCGCTGGTCACCGGCGTGCTGAGCCTCCCGCTCACCTACTTCATGTCCAACGACGGCTTCTACTTCGGCGTCCTGCCCGTCCTCGCCGAGGCCGGCGCCGCCCACGGCGTCACCCCGCTGGAGATGGCCCGCGCCTCCCTGGTCGGCCAGCCGCTGCACATGTCGAGCCCGCTCGTCCCGGCCGTCTACGTCCTCGTCGGCATGGCCAAGGTCGAGTTCGGCGACCACACCCGGTTCGTGGTCAAGTGGGCCGCGCTCACCTGCCTCGTCGTCCTCGCGGCGGGCGTCCTCTTCGGCACCGTCTGACCCGCTCCACGGAGGAATTCGCTCATGGCGCCCGGTGGGAACCGCAGCTGGCTGCTCCGCCTCGTCATCGCCTTCAGCTTCGCGCAGGGGGCGGTGTCGATGGCCCGGCCCGCCGTCTCCTACCGGGCCCTCGCGCTCGGCGCCGACGAGCGGGCGGTCGGCGTGATCGCGGGGGTGTACGCCCTGCTCCCGCTGTTCGCGGCGGTCCCCCTGGGCCGCCGCACCGACCACGGGCGCTGCGCCCCGCTGCTGCCCGTCGGCGTCGTGCTGATCTCCGGCGGCTGCGCGCTGAGCGGCCTGGCCGGCTCGCTGGGGGCGATGGCCGTCTGGAGCGGGGTGATGGGCCTCGGGCACCTCTGCTTCGTCATCGGCGCGCAGTCCCTCGTCGCCCGGCAGTCCGCCCCGCACGAACAGGACCGCAACTTCGGGCACTTCACCATCGGCGCCTCGCTCGGCCAGCTCGTCGGGCCGATCGCGGCGGGCGCGCTGATCGGCGGCCCGGACCGGGCGCACGGCAGCGCGCTCGCCCTGCTGGTGGCGGGCGCCGGATGCGCGGTCGCGCTCTCCTCGCTGTGGCGCATAGAGAGCCGTACGGCCGCCGAGTCCCGGAAGGCGCCCGGCGACCGTGTGCCCGTCCGGCGCATCCTGCGCTCCCGCGGCGTCCCCGCCGGCATCCTCGTCAGCCTCTCCGTGCTCTCCGCCACCGACGTCCTCACCGCCTACCTCCCGGTGGTCGGCGAGCACCGGGGCATCGCACCCTCCGTGATCGGGGTGCTGCTCAGCCTGCGCGCCGCGGCGACCATCGCCTGCCGTCTGGTCCTCACGCCCCTGCTGCGGCTCCTCGGCCGCACGGCGCTGCTGACGGTCACCTGTCTGTTCGGCGGCCTGCTGTGCGCGGGCGTGGCGCTGCCGGTGCCGGTGTGGGCGCTCGCGGCGATGCTGACGGTGCTCGGCTTCTGCCTGGGCGTCGGCCAGCCGCTGTCCATGACGACGGTCGTCCAGGCGGCCCCCGAGGGCGCCCGCTCCACCGCCCTCGCGCTGCGGCTGACCGGCAACCGCCTCGGGCAGGTCGCCGCCCCGGCGTCGGCGGGCCTGGTGGCGGGACTGGCCGGGGTGGCGGCGCCGTTCGTGATGCTCGGCGCGCTGCTGCTGGTCTCGGCGGGGACGGCGCTGCGCTCACCCGCGCGGCCGTCCGGGGAGGCGGGGGACGGCGGCGCGCGACGCGGGCCGAAGGCCGTATTGCGTCGAAAGAGTGGTATCTGATGGGCCGTAAGGCCCTGCTTCCACGATCTTGACGGCAGATGTGAAAGAGAGTCAGAGACGAGCGATTTGTACGAAAATCGTCTGACTCGGAGGACTCGCATGCCCACCACGCCTCTTCGACGCCGAGCCGCGCGCATCGCCGCCGTCACGGCGCTCACCGCCGCGCTGAGCCCGCTCACCGGGCTGCCGTCCGCCGGTGCCGTCGCTCCGATGGCCCCCGGGGACAACGGCACCGTCAAGATCCACACGGCGCCGTGGGACGGGGTCCGGCGCACGGACTACGGCGACGCCATCGACGAGCCCAGGGTCTGCCGCTTCTACCTCGACCTCGCGAACTTCGCGGGGGTCGGCACGGTGACCTGGAACATCGTGCCCCAGCCGGCGGTCCCGAGCGGGGCCACGCTCAACGGCACCGTCAGCATCGATGCGAGGACGGGCGTCGGGCACAGCGAGGACCTGACGCTGCCGGACGGCCAGTACCGGCTGACCTGGGAGTTCACGGGCGCCACCGCCCCCAACCGGGACAAGACCTTCACCGTCGACTGCCGGGCCTCCATGTCGACCCCCTCGCCCGCCCCGCAGGGCGGACCGGCCGCCGGCGGTGGCGGGATCGCCCGTGACCAGGCCTTCACCACGGTCGCCGGCGCCGCCGCCGTCGGCCTGACCGCCGTGGGCGGGGTGATGTGGTTCCGGCTCCGTCGCCGTTCGCATGGCGCGTAGAAGGCGCCGGCCCTGGTACCGCAGGCGCGCCTACCGGCTGGCCAGGACGGCGGTCCTCACCGTCGTCCTGGTGATGGCCGGCAACCGCATCGTCCACCGGGAGGGCCACGGAGCCGGCACCGCCGCGCCGGCTCCGGCGCCCCGGGCCGTCGAGGCCGGTGACGCGCGCCCCGGTGTCGCCGGCCCCGCCACCACCCCCGCCCCGCCCCCCTCCGCACGCCCCCGGACCACCGCCGCGACCCCGGCCCCGCGTCCGGCCCGTACGTCCGTGGCGCCCCGCACGCTGCCCCGCTCCCGGGCGACCCGTATCGTCATCCCCTACATCGGCGTGGACGCCGACCTCATGGACCTGGGCCTGGACAGCGAGCGCCGGCTGACCACACCGCCCGAGGACAAGCCCGAACTGGCCGGCTGGTACACGGACGGGCCGTCCCCCGGGGAGCCCGGCACCGCCGTCGCCGTGGGGCACCTGGACACCAACACCGGCCCCGCCGTCTTCGGCGGCCTCGGCGAGCTCAAGCGCGGCAAGCGGGTGGAGGTCCGGCGCGCCGACGGGCGTACCGCCGTCTACACGGTCGACGCCATCAAGGCGTACGAGAAGGACAAGTTCCCCAACCGGCTGGTGTACGGCACGCGCAACCGCCCCGAGCTGCGGCTCATCACCTGCGGCGGCACCTACGACCGCAGGACCGGCTACTCGGGCAACGTGGTCGTCTTCGCGCATCTCACGGGCACCCGCGAACCCGCGCGCAAGGGCTGAACGGGAGCGTCCGCTTTCTCACGTGGTGGACCGCGCCGCCCGATCCCGCCCGTTCCCTTCCCCCGGCCGCACACATTCCGTTAACTTCCGTGACTCACACGCCCCGTACGACCCGCACGAGGCGAACCAGTGAGCCGCCGGGGGCAGCCGCCATGACACGCGCCATCTCTCTGCACGCCGTGAGCAAGTCGTACACGCGGGGCGCCCGCGTCGTCGACCGGCTGTCGCTGGACATCCGGCCCGGTGAGTTCCTCGTCCTCCTCGGGCCCTCCGGCTGCGGCAAGTCCACCGTGCTCCGCATGATCGCCGGCCTGGAGGAGATCGACGACGGCGAACTGCTCCTGGACGGCGAGCACGCCAACGACCTGCTGCCCGCGGACCGCCGGATGGCCATGGTCTTCCAGAACTTCGCGCTCTACCCGAGCATGACCAGCCGCGACAACATCGGCTTCCCGCTGCGCATCGAGGCGCCCGGCGCCGACCCCCGGCCGCGGGTCGAGGCCACCGCCCGGATGCTCGGCATCGAGGAACTGCTCGACCGGTTCCCCGGCCAGCTCTCCGGCGGGGAGCGCCAGCGCGTCGCCATGGGCCGCGCCATCGCCCGCCGCCCCACCGCGTTCCTGATGGACGAGCCGCTGTCCAACCTGGACGCCAAACTCCGCAACCACTTGCGCGCCGAGATATCGGGCCTGACCCGCACGCTCGGCGTCACCACGGTCTACGTCACCCACGACCAGTCCGAGGCCATGTCGCTCGGCGACCGCGTGGCCGTCCTGCGCGGCGGCGTCCTCCAGCAGGTCGGCACCCCGCGCACGGTGTACGCCCTGCCCCGCAACGTCTTCGTCGCCGCCTTCATCGGCACCCCGCGCATCAACCTGCTGCGCGGCGTCGTGCGCGCCCCCCTCGACGGCGCCATGACCATCAGCCTCGGCAAGCAGTTCCTGCGGCTGCCCGAACCCCTCAGCCTGGACCACCAGTTGCTCCGGGTCCAGCAGGGCCGCGAGGTCATCGTGGGCCTGCGCTCCGAGGCCGTGCGGATCGGCGACCGGGCGACCGCCCGTCCCGGCGAGACGCACATCACGGGCCTGGTCGAACATGTGGAGTTCCAGGGGCACGAGATGCTCGTCCACTTCAACACCGGTTCCCGCCCCGCCGTCGTCCCCGACCTGGAGGCGCCGCGCCCCGCCCCGCCGAACCGGCGGCGCCGCCGGGAGGGCGGCACCGTGCTGGAGCGGCTGCGCGGCCGGGTGGACACCCTGCGGGCCGGTCCGGTGGTGACCGTGGAGGAACCCGACGGCCCGGCCGAGGAGCCGGCACCGCCCGAGGGGCGCCTTCCGGGCGATCTCATCGTGCGCACCACCCCCGATCTCGCGCTGCGGCACGGGATGCAGGTGCCGCTGCTCGTGGACATCGCCCACCTGTTCGTCTTCGATCAGCACGGCGACCGGATCTGCCCCGCCCCGGCGCGGCTGCCCGACCTGGAGGAGTGACCGGGCGAGGGTGGGTCCCGGATCAGGCCGATCCCCGGGGGTCCCTGGCGCGCTAAAACTATCGCCGCTAGTTTATGAACCGGATGACCCCAGCCGGAACGACGAACGCGGCGGCGGCCGGTCGACGGCCCGCCCCGGGAGGAACCGCCATGAAGGCACACGACGGCATGTACATCGACGGAGCCTGGCGCCCCGCCGCGGGCCAGGACGTCATCGAGGTGGTGAACCCGGCCGACGAGCAGGTCCTCGGCACGGTCCCGGCCGGCACCGCCGCCGACGTCGACGCTGCCGTACGGGCCGCCCGGGCCGCGCTGCCGGGCTGGGCCGCCACCCCGCCCGCCGAGCGCGCCGCCCGGCTGACCGCGCTGCGGGACGTCCTCGACGCCCGCCGGGACGAGATCGCCACGACGGTGACGGCCGAGCTCGGCGCCCCGCTGAAGTTCTCCCAGGCCGTCCACGCGGCCGTGCCGATCGCGGTGGCCGGCTCGTACGCGGAGCTCGCGGGCACGTACGCGTTCGAGGAGAAGGTCGGCAACTCGACCGTGTACCACGAGCCGATCGGCGTGGTCGGCGCCATCACGCCCTGGAACTACCCGCTCCACCAGATCGTCGCCAAGGCCGCCCCGGCGCTGGCCGCCGGCTGCACGATCGTCGTGAAGCCCGCCGAGAACACCCCGCTGGTCGCCCAGCTGTTCGCCGAGGCGGTGCACGAGGCTGGGGTCCCCGCGGGTGTCTTCAACCTGGTCACCGGGCTCGGCCCGGTCGCCGGGCAGGCCCTCGCCGAGCACCCGGGCGTCGATCTGGTCTCCTTCACCGGCTCCACGGCCGTCGGGCGGCGGATCGCGTCGGTGGCGGGCGCCGCCGTCAAGAAGGTCGCCCTGGAGCTGGGCGGCAAGTCCGCCAACGTCGTCCTGCCGGGCGCCGACCTGGCCAAGGCGGTCAACGTCGGGGTCGCCAACGTGATGTCCAACTCCGGCCAGACCTGCAGCGCCTGGACCCGCATGCTGGTCCACCGCGACCAGTACGACGAGGCGGTCGAGCTGGCCGCGCAGGCCGCCGCGAAGTACGGCGAGCGCATCGGCCCCGTGGTCAGCGCCCGGCAGCAGGAGCGGGTGCTCGGCTACATCGAGAAGGGCGTCGCCGAAGGGGCCCGGCTGGTGGCGGGCGGCCCGCAAGCGCCGCGCGAGAAGGGCTACTTCGTCAGCCCGACCGTCTTCGCCGACGTCGCTCCCGACATGACGATCGCTCAGGAGGAGATCTTCGGGCCGGTCCTGTCGATCCTGCGGTACGAGGACGAGGAGGACGCCCTGCGGATCGCCAACGGGACCGTCTACGGTCTCGCCGGCGCCGTGTGGGCCGCGGACGAGGCCCGGGCGGTGGCGTTCGCCCGCCGTATGGACACCGGTCAGGTCGACATCAACGGGGGCCGTTTCAACCCGCTGGCCCCCTTCGGCGGCTACAAGCAGTCGGGCGTCGGCCGGGAACTCGGCGCACACGGCCTCGCCGAGTACCTCCAGACCAAGTCCCTGCAGTTCTGAGGCCCCGCAGTTCCGAGGTCCAACAGTTCTGAGGCCCCGCAGTCCGAGGTCCAACAGTTCTGAGGTCCCGCAGTTCCGAGGTCCAGCAGTTCTGAGGCCCCGCCACCCGTCCTTAGCGCACCGAGGAGTCGTCCGTCATGGCCGTCCGCGCCGCCGTCCTGCCCGCCGTCGGGGCCCCGCTCGAGGTCACCGAGATCGTCCTGCCCGACCCCGGACCCGGTCAGGTCCGCGTCCGGCTCGCCGCCGCCGGCGTCTGCCACTCCGACCTGTCCCTGTCCGACGGGACGATGCGCGTCCCCGTCCCCGCCGTGCTCGGCCACGAGGGCGCGGGCACCGTCGTCGCCGTCGGCGAGGGGGTGGCGGGCGTCGCGCCCGGCGACCGGGTCGTCCTGAACTGGGCCCCCTCCTGCGGGAGTTGTCACGCCTGTGGCCTCGGCGAGGTCTGGCTGTGCGCCAACGCGCTCAACGGCGCCGCGAACGTCCACGCCCGCACCAGCGACGGCACCGAGCTCCACCCCGGCCTCAACGTGGCGGCGTTCGCCGAGGAGACCGTCGTCCCGGTGAACTGCGTCCTGCCGCTGCCGGACGGTGTGCCGCTCACCGACGCCGCCCTGCTGGGCTGCGCCGTCCTCACCGGCTACGGCGCCGTGCACCACGCGGCGCGGGTCCGGGCCGGCGAGAGCGTCGCCGTGTTCGGCGTCGGCGGGGTGGGCCTGGCCGCGCTCCAGTCGGCCCGCATCGCGGGCGCCGGACGGATCGTGGCCGTCGACGTCTCCCCGGCGAAGGAGGAGCTGGCGCGCGCGGCGGGCGCCACCGACTACGTCGTCGCCTCCGACAACACCGCCCGGGAGATCCGGGGCCTGACCGGTAGACAGGGCGTGGACGTCTCCGTGGAGTGCGTGGGCCGCGCCGCCACGATCCGCGCCGCCTGGGACTCCACCCGGCGCGGCGGCCGCACCACGGTCGTCGGCATCGGCGGCAAGGACCAGCAGGTCACCTTCAACGCCCTGGAGATCTTCCACTGGGGCCGCACCCTGGCCGGCTGCGTCTACGGCAACTCCGACCCGGCGCGGGACGTGCCCGTCCTCGCCGCGCACGTCCGGGAGGGCCGCCTCGACCTCGGCGCCCTGGTGACGGAGCGGATCGCCCTGGACGGCATCCCGGCCGCCTTCGAGAACATGCTCGCCGGCAAGGGAGGCCGCGCCCTGGTCGTCTTCTGACCGGTCCCGGTGGTCAGGTCCCCGGTCACAGCGACTCGTGGGTCCGCCCGGTGCGCGGCGCCTTCGCCACCACCCGGGCGGACCGCGCGCCCGACCGCGACACGGCGACACCCGCCAGGCACAGCCCTCCGCCCGCCAGCGTGAACAGCCCCGGCACCTCGTCCAGCGCCAGCCACGACATCAGCACCACCAGCGCGGGCACCGCGTAGGTCGTCGCGCCCATCCGGCTGGCGGTCGTGCGGGCCAGGGCGTACGCCCAGGTGGTGAAGGCCAGCGCGAGCGAGAACACCCCCAGGTAGACCATGTGGAGCGTGGCCGGCAGGGAGGCGTGCGCCACGTCCGTGACCAGCCGGCCGGCGAACGGCAGGCACAGCACGGCGCCCACCAGGCACCCGTACGTCGTCACCTGCAGGGCGCTCGCGTGACCCAGCGCGGGCTTCTGCGCCACGACCCCGCCCGCGTACCCGACGGCGGCCAGCAGGCACAGGCCCACGCCCAGCACCGAGGAGCCGCCCCCACCGGACATCGACACGCCCACGGTCACCGCTCCGGCGAAGGAGACCGCCATCCCGGCCAGCAGCCGTGGCGGCATCGGGTCCCCGAGCAGCCGGGCGCCCAGCAGGGCGATGAGCAGGGGCCCGACGTTCACCACGAGGGCCGCCGTGCCGGCGTCGACCTCCTGCTCGCCCCAGTTCAGCACCACGCTGTAGAGGCCGAACCAGAGAAGGCCCGATATCGCGACACCGGGCCAGGCCGCCCGGGGCGGCGGCCCCTCCCGCCGGATCAGGCACAGGGCGCCCAGCACCACGGCGCCGACGAGCAGCCGTCCGAGCGCGAGCGCGCCCGGCGAGTACTCCTCGCCGGCGCGGCGGATCGACACGAACGCCGAGGCCCACAGCACGACGGTGACGGTGGCGGCGCCCGCGGCCAGCAGTGCGGTACGGCGGGACGGAGAGGCGGGGGAGGAGGTCATCATGCTCCGAGCGTCGGGGAGGGGTCGGGTGGGGACCGTGGACCGTGAACGGGGCCCGGGGGATCGTGGACCGGGAACGGGGCCCGGGGAAAGCGGTTTTCGGACGGCGGCCCTCAGCACAGGGAGGCCGCCTCGACGCCGAGCAGGTCGAGGAGGGCCCGCTCACCGGCGGCGGTCACCTTCACGGCCCGCTCCGAGCCGATCCGAACGCACCACCCGGCGTCCAGCGCGTGCCGGCACAGGGCGGCGCCCGCGACCCCGGCGAGATGCGGCCGGCGTTCGGTCCAGTCGAGGCAGGCGCGGGCCAGCGGGCGGCGGCCGGTCCGCTCCAGCGGGATGCCGGCGGCGGCGAACCAGCCGACGCCCGCGTCGGTCAGGGCGAACCCGGTGTCCTGGCGCAGCAGCCCGCGCCCGGTCAGCGCGTCGGTGAGCGTGATGCCGAGCCGCCCGGCGAGATGGTCGTAGCAGGTGCGGGCGCGGGCCATCGCCGAGTGCGCGCCGGCCTCCCGCAGGGTCCGGGGCGCGGGCCGCGCGCCCCGGCTCACCTGGGCCACCAGGTCCTCCACCAGTTGTGCGGTCCGCGCGTCGGCCAGCCGTACGTACCGGTGCCGTCCCTGCCGTTCCTCGGCGAGGAGCCCGCCCGCGACGAGCTTGCCGAGGTGCTCGCTCAGGGTCGACGGGGCGACCCCGGCGTGCCGGGCCAGCTCCCCGGCGGTCCAGGCCCGCCCGTCGAGCAGCGCCAGCAGACAGGCCGCCCGTGTCTCGTCGGCGATGAGCGCCGCCAGCCGGGCGAGCCGCGGTGCCTGGGGTTCCCTGGAGGTCATGCCTCCCAGGATGGGGCACGGACGTTTCGGTCCGCGCCGAAGAGTGCCCCGCCTCAGTTCTGGGCGGTCAGGCGCGCGTACTGCAGGGCCAGCCCGTCCAGCAGGGCGGCGAGGCCCGTCTCGAAGGCCCGCTCGTCGACTTTCTCCTGCTGCTCGGCGAGGAGGTGGGCCTGGCCGAGGTGGGGGTAGTCGGCGGGGTCGTACGCGCTGGCGTCGTCCACGAAGCCGCCCGCGAAGGAGCCGAGGGCCGAACCCATGATGAAGTACCGCATCAGCGCGCCGATGGAGGTGGCCTGCGACGCGGGCCAGCCCGCCTCGACCATCGCGCCGTAGACGGCGTCCGCGAGCCGCAGCGCGGCCGGGCGGCGGCCGGGGCCCCGGGCCAGCACCGGGACGATGTTGGGGTGGTCGCGCAGGGCCGCCCGGTAGGAGACGGCCCAGTCGTGCAGCGCGGTCCGCCAGTCGCGGCCGTCCTCGAACATCGACAGATCGACCTGGGCGCTCACCGAGTCGGCGACCGCCTCCAGGATCTCGTCCTTGGTGCGGAAGTGGTTGTAGAGGGAGGGACCGCTGACGCCCAGCTCGGCGGCGAGCCGGCGCGTGGAGAGAGCCGCCAGGCCCTCCGTGTCCACGAGTTCGCGGGCCGTCGCGACGATCCGGTCGTAGCTGAGGAGGGGCTTGCGCGGTCGGGCCATGGCGCACATAGTAGGGCTGCCCGATGGAAACTAGCAGTGTTAGTTTAATGGTGAGGTGTCCGCCGCATGAACCTGGAGCTCAGCGAGGAGCAGGCCGCCGTCCGCCGGCTGGCCCGGGACTTCGTCGCCCGTGAGATCGCCCCGCACGCCGTCGCCTGGGACCGCGCCGAGGAGGTGGACCGCGCGATCGTCAAGAAGCTCGGCGAGGTGGGCTTCCTGGGCCTGACCATCGACGAGGAGTACGGCGGCTCGGGCGGCGACCATCTCGCGTACTGCCTGGTCACCGAGGAGCTGGGCCGAGGCGACTCGTCCGTGCGCGGCATCGTCTCCGTCTCGCTGGGCCTGGTCGCCAAGACGATCGCGGCCTGGGGGAGCGAGGACCAGAAGCGGCGCTGGCTGCCCGGGCTCACCGCGGGCGAGCTGGTCGGCTGCTTCGGCCTCACCGAGCCCGGCACCGGCTCCGACGCGGGCAGCCTCGCCACCCGGGCCGTACGCGACGGCGACGACTACGTCGTCTCCGGCACCAAGATGTTCATCACCAACGGCACCTGGGCCGACGTCGTGCTGCTCTTCGCCCGCTCCACGGACGCGCCCGGCCACCAGGGCGTCTCCGCTTTCCTGGTGCCCACGGACACGCCCGGCCTGACGCGCCGTACCGTCCACGGCAAGCTCGGCCTGCGCGGCCAGGCCACCGCCGAACTCGTCCTCGACGGGGTGCGGGTGCCCGCGTCGGCGCGGGTGGGGGAGGAGGGCAAGGGCTTCTCCGTCGCCATGTCGGCGCTGGCCAAGGGCCGGATGTCGGTCGCCGCGGGCTGTGTGGGCATCGCCCAGGCCGCGCTCGACGCCGCCGTGGGCTACGCGGGGGAGCGCGAGCAGTTCGGCAAGCCCATCGCCGGGCACCAGCTGGTCCAGGAGCTGATCAGCGACATCGCCGTGGACGTGGACGCGGCCCGGCTGCTGACCTGGCGGGTCGCCGACCTGATCGACCGCGGGCTGCCGTTCGCCGTGGAGTCCTCCAAGGCCAAGCTGTTCGCCTCCGAGGCCGCCGTCCGCGCCGCCAACAACGCCCTGCAGGTCTTCGGCGGTTACGGCTACATCGACGAGTACCCGGTGGGCAAGCTGCTGCGCGACGCCCGGGTGATGACCCTCTACGAGGGCACCAGCCAGATCCAGAAGCTGGTCATCGGCCGGGCGCTCACCGGGGTGTCCGCCTTCTGAGCGCCGGCTGAGGGTTTCTGAGTACCGGCTGAGTACCCCGACGGATACCGGACCGGCCGCGGCGGCCCGAGCATGGGCCCATGAGTGACGCATCGGGCAAGCCCCAGAACACCGCGGCCTTCTACGGCCAGGCCGTCGCCTCCTTCGCGGTCGCCATGGCCGCGACCGCGATCGGCATCTTCAAGCTGAACGCCGACGCCTGGGTCCGGGCCTTCCTGGCGATCGCCGTGCTGTACCTCGTCACCTCCGCGTTCACCCTCGCCAAGGTGATCCGGGACCGCCAGGACGCGACGGCACCGCCCGCCTACCCGCCCTTCCCCAAGCACTGAGGGTCCGGGGCCGCACCGCGCGCTAAGCGCCCGCTCACCTGGGGCGGTATGGTGGAGCCTCGGTCAGCGAGAGGGGCGAGTGAGCGATGAGTACGGCGGAGGACACGGCCGGCGGCGAGACGTCGGCGTGGGGTGAGGTCACGCCCGACGCGGCCCGGCGGCTTCTGATCGCCGCCGTGGAGGCCTTCGCCGAGCGCGGCTACCACGCCACGACGACCCGGGACATCGCGGGCCGCGCGGGCATGAGCCCCGCCGCGCTCTACATCCACTACAAGACCAAGGAGGAGCTCCTCCACCGGATCAGCCGCATCGGCCACGAGAAGGCGCTGGACATCCTGCGCACGGCGGCCCGGGGCGAGGGCACCCCGGCCGAGCGGCTCGCCGACGCGGTCGGCTCCTTCGTCCGCTGGCACGCCGGCGGGCGCACCACCGCCCGGGTCGTGCAGTACGAACTCGACTCGCTGGGCCCCGACGCCCGCGCCGAGATCCTCGCCCTGCGCCGGCAGTGCGACGCCGAGGTGCGCGGGATCATCGAGGACGGCGTGGCGGCCGGCGACTTCGACGTCCTGGACGTCAAGGGCACCACCCTCGCCGTGCTGTCCCTGTGCATCGACGTGGCCCGCTGGTTCAACGTGTCCGGCCCCTGGACGCCCGACGAGGTCGGCGCGCTGTACGCCGACCTCGTGCTGCGGATGGTCGGGGCTAAGTAGCCCCGCTCCCCGGGCCGTTCTAGAGGTAGTACCGGGACACGGACTCGGCCACGCAGACCGGCTTGTCCCCGCCCTCGCGCTCCACGGTGAAGGCGACGCCGACCTGCACCCCGCCCGGCACGTCCGTGACGTCCGTGATCACGGCGGTGGCGCGCAGCCGCGAGCCGACCGGGACCGGGGCGGGGAAACGCACCTTGTTGGTGCCGTAGTTGACGCCCATCCTCACGCCCTCGACGGCGATCAGCTGCGGGCCGAACAGCGGCAGCAGCGACAGCGTGAGATAGCCGTGGGCGATCGTCGTCCCGAACGGGCCGGCGGCGGCCTTCTCCGGGTCGACGTGGATCCACTGGTGGTCCCCGGTGGCCTCCGCGAACGTGTCGATCCGCTTCTGGTCGACCTCCAGCCAGTCCGTGTACCCCAGCTGCTCGCCCACCGCCGCCTTCAGGTCGTCGGCGCCGGTGAAGATCCTCGGCTCTGCCATGTCCAGGCCTCTCGCGTCACATGTCTCGGAACGGCACTCTAAGCAACTGCTTAGCATGCTAGGCCGGGGGATGCCTGTCAACGGACCGGGGGAGTGACACGGCTGGGTAGGTTGGGGTCGTGCCCCAGATCCCCGAGAAGATTCACGAGCTCACGGTCGGCCAGCTGTCCGCCCGCAGCGGTGCCGCGGTGTCCGCCCTGCACTTCTACGAGTCCAAGGGCCTCATCACCAGCCGCCGCACCTCCGGGAACCAGCGCCGCTACACCCGCGACACCCTGCGCCGCGTCGCCTTCGTGCGGGCCGCGCAGCGTGTCGGCATCCCGCTGGCCACGATCCGGGAGGCGCTCGCCGAACTCCCCGAGGAGCGCACGCCCACCCGGGAGGACTGGGCGCGGCTGTCGGAGGCGTGGCGCTCGGAGCTCGACGAACGCATCAGCCGGCTCAACCGCCTGCGCGACCATCTGACCGACTGCATCGGCTGCGGCTGTCTCTCCCTCGACGGCTGCGTCCTGTCCAACCCCGACGACATCTCCGGTGAACGGCTGACGGGCTCGCGCCTGCTGGCCGAGCGGCGGGGGGACAGGCGACGGCAGGACGCCGACCGCTCCTGACCGCACGTCACCTCGTGCGCGCCCCACCCGGCAGCCATTTCAGCGCCTCGCCCACCAACTCGGCGTTGGACACGGCTCGTTCGCCGCCCGGCAGGAACAGCGTGTCCTCCAGGCCGACGCGGGTCGCCAGCCCCAGCCGGCCCGCCAGCCGCAGCACCGGCCACGCGCCCCCGTCCTCCCCGTGCAGCAGCACCGGGCGGCCGTGGGCGGGCCCCAGGTCGGCGAGCAGCGCCCTGGCCGTCGTCACCGCGCTGTCCGGGTCGGGGTCGGTCACCTCGGCCAGCACCCGCAGCACCTTGGGGCCCAGCGGGGACACGGCGAAGCGTGCGGCGCCGTCCGTGCCGGACCAGATGCCCGCCTCCACGCCCACACCCCGCTCCAGCAGCGCGGCGGCCACCTCCTCGGAGCCCGGCTCGTGCCAGTTGACCGAGGCGTGGTCGGGCAGGGCCGTCCAGTCATGGACGCGGGCCACCCGCGCCGCCGGGTCCGGCTCCGCCCAGGCGCCGGTCGTCACCCCGACCGGCACCCGCACCCGGTCCCGCAGCGCGGTGAGCACCGGGGCCAGCACCCGCCCGGACAGACTGTCCCGCCCGCAGGGGGACTTGGGGTGGACGTGCACATCCGTGGCCCCGGCGGCGACCGCCTCGGCGGCCGACTCCGCGAGGGCCGACGGCGTGAGCGGGACGGCCGTACCGTCGCCCGCTCCCCGTGAACCGTTCAGACAGACCTGGACCATGTCACCGATGGTGCCCGGCCGGCACCGACACCGCGAGGACGCGGCAGCGCGTCCCGAGGGAGGGGGTGCGGCATCCCCGGCGCACCCCCGACGTGCTTGAGCTCCCCCTCCAGGGGCTGCTAGGCGGACACCAGCAACCGGCGTCCGCGGCGCGCCGTCGCCAGCGCCTCCGGTGTGAGAACCGGACGCGGCACCACGATGCCGCAGTCCGTGCAGACCGGGCCCGACGACGGTTCATGGGCCAGGTCGTACTTCCAGACCAGCCGGTCCCCCTCGCACACCGGGCAGGTCGAGCCCGGTGCGCGCTCCAGCGCGGAGATCAGCTTGCGCAGCACGTCGGCCAGCGGCTCCCGCGGGTGCACCCGGGGGTCGTCGCACCAGGCGACGCCGAACCCGCCCCAGGTCAGCCGGTGCCAGTCGTCCACGCTGCCCGGCCTGCGCAGTCCGTCGTGCTTCTCCTTCTTGCGCCGCTCGGCGAACGCCACCTCGTAGGCCAGCCACACCGAACGCGCCTCTTCCAGCTCCTCCAACGCGGCCACGAGCCGCGCCGGCTCAGGAGAGCGGTCCTCCGGACCGAATCCCGCCCGGGAGCACAAGTGGTCCCAGGTCGCCCTGTGCCCGTACGGAGCGAACCGCTCCAGGCATTTGCGCAGTGAATACCGCCGCAGTGCCAGGTCGCACCGCGGATCGCGCACCTGTCTCGCCAGACTCCGGAAACCTGCCATCGCCCTGCACCTCCGTCACACCTGCACCTGCACTTCGGTCACTTCGGCGACACCGCGCCTCCTTCCCGCGCGGCGTTGACGAATAGACGTATCGACACGCGATTCGGCTCCCTCTGATGCCCGGCGACTTCCCCAGCGAGTCCTGACGACTCGGAAACCTGACGCATGTTCATCTTCCATCCCGGGGATACCGCCGGTAACGTCCCGGCCCACCCTCGTCGGTAGGAGCTGCCATGCCACGGCGTACCCCACGCAACGCCCCAGCCGCACTGAGAACTCCCGGCGGATTCCCCGGGTTCCTGAAGGCCGCATCCGTATGCACGTTGATTGCCGGACTTTTGTCACCTCTTTCCCCGGCGGTGACCGCCCCCCAGGCCGCCGCCGCCGAGCCGGCCGCCGTGACCGACCACTGCGGCGGACGCTGCTCCGACATCCTCCCGCCGGGCCAGAACGGCAACGCGACCCTGGCCCAGATCCTGCTCAACCAGGCTTTCGGCACCCTGCCCGAGCACGCCTCCGACCAGCTCGGCCCCTACGCCGCCCTGGCCAAGGGCCATACGGGACTCACCGACGCCACCGTCAACACCTTCTTCAACGACGCCTCGTTCGGTGTCCCCTCCGACCAGGTCGCCTCCACCCTCAAGCCCGCCGGACGCACCGACGTGACGATCGTCCGGGACAAGAAGACGGGCGTGCCGCACATCACCGGGACCACCCGCTACGGCACCGAGTTCGGCGCGGGCTACGCGGCCGCCCAGGACCGCCTGTGGCTGATGGACGTCTTCCGGCACGTCGGACGCGGCCGGTTGACCTCCTTCGCCGGCGGAGCCCCCTCCAACCAGGGCCTCGAGCAGCAGTTCTGGCGCAGCGCGCCCTACACCGAGGCCGAGCTGCAGGCGCAGATCGACAGTGCGGTCGCCAAGGGCGGCGACCGCGGCCGGCAGGCCCTCGCCGACGCCACCGCCTACCTCGACGGCGTCAACAGCTACATCGACGCCTCCGACAGCGGCCGCTCCTTCCCCGGCGAGTACGTCCTGACCGGCCACAAGGACGCGATCACCAACGCCGGCACCATCGAGCACTTCAAGCTGACGGACCTGGTCGCCCTGGCCTCCGTCATCGGCGCCCTGTTCGGCTCCGGGGGCGGCGGCGAGGTCGACAACGCGCTCTCCCTGCTCGCCGCCCAGGAGAAGTACGGCGTCGTCGAGGGCACCCGGCTGTGGGAGTCGTTCCGCCAGCGCAACGACCCCGAGGCCGCCGTCACCGTCCACGGCAAGAGCTTCCCGTACGCCACGAAGCCCGCCGACCCGCAGGGCACGGCCCTGCCCGACGCCGGCTCGGTGACCGACGAGCAACTGGTGTACGACCGGACCGGCGGCGCGGCCGGCGCCGCCGCGGGCAACGCCTCAGTGACGGCCGCCGCCACCGCCCTCGGCTCGGCCCGGCGGGGCATGTCCAACGCGCTCGTCGTCAGCGGCGAGCACACCGCGAGCGGCCGTCCCATCGCCGTCTTCGGGCCGCAGACCGGCTACTTCGCGCCCCAGCTGCTGCTGCTCCAGGAGATCCAGGGCCCGGGCATCAGCGCGCGCGGCGCCTCCTTCGCCGGCCTGAGCATGTACGTCGAGCTCGGCCGCGGCCAGGACTACGCGTGGAGCGCCACCACCTCCGGCCAGGACATCATCGACACCTACGCCGTGGAGCTCTGCCAGGACGACCACCACTACCTGTACCGCGGCACCTGCACGGCGATGGACAAGGTCGAGCAGAAGAACGCCTGGAAACCGACGACCGCCGACGGCACCGCCGCCGGCTCGTACACGATGCGGGTGTGGCGCACCGAGTACGGCCCGGTGACGCACCGCGCGACCGTCGGCGGCAAGAAGGTCGCCTACACCAGCCTGCGCTCGTCGTATCTGCACGAGGTCGACTCGATCATCGGCTTCCAGATGCTGAACGACCCCGACTACGTGAAGGGCCCGGCGGACTTCCAGCGGGCCACGCAGCACATCAACTACACCTTCAACTGGTTCTACGCCGACTCCGCGCACACCGCGTACTACAACAGCGGCGACAACCCGGTCCGCGCCGCCGGCGTGGACGCGGACTTCCCGGTCTGGGCGCGTCCCGCCCATGAGTGGCGGGGCTGGGACCCGGCCGGGAACACCGCGCAGTACACCCCGCCGTCCGAGCACCCCCACTCCGTCGACCAGGACTACTACATCTCCTGGAACAACAAGCAGGCCGCCGACTACAGCGCCGCGCCCTGGGGCGACGGCTCCGTCCACCGGGGCGATCTGCTGGACGACCGGGTACGCGCGCTGGTCGCCGAGGGCGGGGTGACCCGGGCCGCGCTGGTGAAGGCGATGGCCGACGCGGGCCTCGCCGACCTGCGTGCCGAGGACGTGCTGCCCGGCCTGCTGAGGGTCGTCACCAGTGCGCCGGTGACGGACTCCGCGGCGGCAGCGGCGGTGAGCAAGCTCCAGGCGTGGGTGGCGGCGGGCGCCCGGCGCACCGAGACCTCGGCCGGCTCCAAGAGGTACGCCGACGCCGACGCGATCCGCATCCTGGACGCCTGGTGGCCGCGGCTGGTGAAGGCCGAGTTCGAACCCGGGCTCGGCAGCACCCTGTTCACGGCGATGCAGCGCAACCTGCCCGTCGACGAGGCCCCGTCCGCCGGGCACGGCCCCACCGGATCGCACGCCGGGAGCTCCTTCCAGTACGGCTGGTGGAGCTATGTCGACAAGGACATACGGGCGGTGCTCGGTGAGCCGGTCCGGGGTCCGCTCGACCGTGCCTACTGCGGCGGCGGCAGCCTCGGCGCCTGTCGGGACCTGCTGATCAGCACCCTGAAGGAGGCGGCCGGCCGTACGGCGGCCCAGGTCTACCCCGGCGACGACCAGTGCGCGGCGGGCGACCAGTGGTGCGCCGACGCGATCGTCCAGCGCACCCTGGGCGGCATCGGGCACGGCAAGATCAGCTGGCAGAACCGGCCGACGTACCAGCAGGTCGTGGAGTTCACCTCGCACCGGTGACCGGCCGAGGGACCGGTGCGGGGGCCGCGACCCCCGCGCCGGGCCTCACCGGTACAGCAGATACTCCTTGCGGACCCGGCGGAACGCAGCCAGCTCCCGCTGCCAGCCCGCCACCACCTCGTCGGTGTCCGCGCCCGCGTCGATCATCGTGCGCACCCGGGTGGACCCGGTGAGCTTGTCGATCCAGTTGTCCGCACGCCAGGCGAAGCCGCTCCAGGTCCGCTTCGCCGTCACCAGCAGGGCGACGCCGGTGCGCACCGGGTCGAACGCGGCCCGGTCGTGCACATGGAGCTGCACACCGCCGATGGTCCGGCCCTGGAACTTGGAGAAGGTCGGCGCGAAGTACGCCTCCCTGAACCGCACGCCGGGCAGGTCCAGTTCATTGACGGCCGCCGCCCACCGCCCGTCGACGCCGTCCGCGCCGAGCAGTTCGAACGGGCGGGTGGTGCCGCGCCCCTCCGACAGATTGGTGCCCTCGAACAGACAGGTGCCCGCGTACACGAGCGCGGTGTCCGGGGTGGGCATGTTCGGGCTCGGCGGCACCCAGGGCAGCCCCGAGGCGTCGTAGAAGTCCGAGCGCTTCCAGCCCGTCATCCGCACGGTCTCCAGCGGGACGGGTGTGTCCAGGAACTCCCCGTTGAACAGCAGCGCCAGCTCGGCGACGGTCATGCCGTGCGCCTGCGCGATGGGCTTGCGGCCGACGAAGGTGGCGAACTCCTCGTGCAGGACCGGCCCGAGAGCGGCCCGGCCGGTCACCGGGTTGGGCCGGTCCAGCACGACGAAACGTTTCCCGGCGAGCTGGGCCGCCTCCATGCAGTCGTACAGGGTCCAGATGTACGTGTAGAAGCGGGCGCCGGCGTCCTGGATGTCGAAGACGACCGTGTCGACGCCGGACGCGCTGAAGACGTCGGCCAGCGGCCGGCCGCTCTTGAGGTAGGTGTCGTACACCGGGAGTCCGGTGGCCGGGTCGTCGTAGCGGCCCTCCGAGCCGCCCGCCTGCGCGGTGCCGCGGAAGCCGTGCTCGGGTCCGAAGACGGCCGTCAGGTTCACCCGGTCGTCGGCGTGCATGACGTCCACGATGTGGCGGACGTCCCGGGTCACGCCGGTGGGGTTGGTGACGATCCCGACCTTCTGCCCCGCGAGGGGCGCGTAGCCGTCCGCCGCGAGCCGTTCGAAGCCGGTGCGCAGACGTGGGGGGCGCGGTGCCGCCGAGACGGGGGAGGAGACCGAGGCCGCTGTCGCCGCCGTGGTCGCTGCGAGGAGAGCTCGTCTGGAGAGGCGCATGGTGTGCACCGTATTGCCCGTGCGCGGCGCGGGGAAGGTGCCGGAGCGGGGTGGCGCGGGCCCTTCCCTGGCACATACCGACCGGTTAGTCTGGCCACGCCAGGAGCCGCAGTCGAAGGAGACCGATGGTGCAAGCCGTGCAGGACGCCGCAGTCGTCGTCACCGGGGCCGGAGGGGGCATCGGGGCCGCGCTGGCCCGGCGGTTCGCGGCCGCCGGGGCCCGGGTCGCCGTCAACGACCTCGACGCCGCGAAGGCCCGGAGCGTCGCGCAGGAGATCGGCGGCGTCGCCGTCCCCGGCGACGCCTCCTCGATCATCTCCGAGGCCCGCGACGCGCTCGGCGGCACGATCGACGTCTGGTGCGCGAACGCGGGCGTCGCCTTCGCCGGGGACGAACCCGGCGCACCCCTCGACGAACAGGCCTGGGCGACGTCCTGGGACGTCAACGTCATGGCGCACGTACGGGCCGCCCAGGCCCTGCTGCCCGCCTGGCTGGAACGGGGCAGCGGACGCTTCGTCTCCACCGTCTCCGCCGCCGGGCTGCTCACCATGATCGGCGCCGCCCCCTACGCCGTCACCAAGCACGGCGCCCTCGCCTTCGCCGAATATCTGTCCCTGACCTACCGGCACCGTGGCGTCAAGGTCCACGCCATCTGCCCGCAGGGCGTGCGCACCGACATGCTCGACGCCACCGGCAGCGCCGGCGACCTGGTCCTCAAGCCCACCGCCATCGCCCCCGAGGACGTGGCGGACGCCCTGTTCAAGGGCATGGAGGAGGACCGCTTCCTGATCCTGCCGCACCCCGAGGTCGCCGGGTACTACGAGACGCGGGCCGCCGCCCCCGACCGCTGGCTGGCCGGGATGAACCACCTCCAGCAGCGCTGGGAGGAGACCCGATGACCTCCTCGCCCTACGCCGCCATGCCGTGGCTGGCCCTGCTCAGCGACGCCCAGCGTGCCCCCGTCACGCCGGACGACTCCCTCGTGCACGCCCTGCGCCGCGCCGCAGCCGAGACCCCCGACCGGGTGTGCCTCGCCTACTTCGACGCGCGTCTGACGTACCGCGAGGTCGACGAGCTCAGCGACTCGGTCGCCGGGCACCTCGCCGCCCGCGGCCTGGAGCGCGGCGACCGGGCGGCGATCCTGCTGCAGAACTCCCCGCACTTCGTGCTCGCCCTGCTCGGCGCCTGGAAGGCGGGCGCGATCGTCGTCCCCGTCAACCCGATGTACAAGTCGGGCGAGGTCGGCCACGTCCTGGCGGACGGCGAGGTCGCCGCCCTGGTCTGCTCCGGCCGGGCCTGGGAGGCGTACCTGCGCGACACGGCGGCCGACTCCCCGGTGCGGATCGTGCTCACCGCCTGCGAGGCCGACCTCCAGACCCGCGACGACCCCCGGGTGACCGGCCTCGACCGCCTCCCCACGCCCGCCGGCACCGACGACCTGACGGCCGTGGCCCGCGCCGGGCACCCCGCGCCCGAGGGCCGCGACCCGGAGCCGTCGGACATCGCGCTGATCAGCTACACCTCGGGCACCAGCGGCACCCCGAAGGGCGCCACCAACACCCACCGCAACATCCTGTACAACGCCGAGCGGCAGCGGACCGGCCTCGAACTGCCCGACCCGCCCGTCTACTTCGCGCTCGCGCCGCTGTTCCACATCACCGGCATGGTCTGCCAGCTCGCCGCCTGCCTGGTCAGCGGGGGCACCCTCGTGCTCGCGTACCGCTTCGAGGCGGGCGTCGTCCTCGACGCGTTCGCCGAGCACCGGCCGCACTACACCGTCGGCCCCTCCACGGCCTTCATGGCGCTGGCCGCCCACCCGGACGTCACGCGCGACCACTTCGCCTCGTTCCGGATGATCTCCTCCGGCGGCGCCCCGCTGCCGCCCGCCCTGGTGGAGAGGTTCCGGGCCGCGCTCGGGCCGTACATCCGCAACGGCTACGGCCTCACCGAGTGCACCGCGCCCTGCGCCTCCGTGCCGCCCGGCCTCGAAGCCCCCGTCGACCCGGCCTCCGGGACGCTCGCCGTGGGCCTGCCGGGCCCCGAGACGGTCGTCCGGATCGTCGACGACCGGGGCGAGGAGGTGCCCTTCGGCGAACAGGGCGAGATCGTCGTCCGCGGACCGCAGGTGATCCCCGGCTACTGGCGGCGGCCCGACGCCACCGCCGAGACCTTCCCGGACGGCGAACTGCGCACCGGCGACATCGGGTTCATGGACGCCGACGGCTGGCTCTACGTCGTCGACCGCAAGAAGGACATGATCAACGCGTCCGGCTTCAAGGTCTGGCCGCGCGAGGTCGAGGACGTCCTGCACACCCATCCCGCCGTCCGCGAGGCCGCCGTGGTCGGGGTGCCCGACGGCTACCGCGGCGAGACCGTCAAGGCGTACATCAGCCTCCGTCCGGGCGCGGACACCGACCCCGGCGAACTCGTCTCCCACTGCAAGGAGAGACTGGCCGCCTACAAATATCCGCGCGAGGTGGAGATCCTGCCCGACTTGCCCAAGACGGCAAGTGGGAAGATCCTCCGTCGGGAACTGCGTTCCCGTACCAGCGAGGGATAGACAGCAAGCGGACATCTCGGAAGGGCAGGTGGCGGCACAGTGGCCAGGACGACGGACGGTGACGGTACGCCCGTCCCGCAGCGGCTGCTCGCCGCCGCCACCCGGCTCTTCGCGGAGCGGGGCTACGACCGCACCTCGGTGCAGGAGATCGTGGAGGCGGCCGGCGTCACCAAAGGGGCGCTCTACCACTACTTCGGCTCCAAGGACGACCTCCTGCACGAGGTGTACGCGCGCGTGCTGCGCGTGCAGCAGGAACGCCTGGACGCCTTCGCGGACGCCGACGAGCCCGTCGAGAAGCGGCTGCGGGGCGCCGCCGCCGACGTGGTCGTGACGACCATCGAGAACCTCGACGACGCGTCGATCTTCTTCCGCTCGATGCACCACCTGAGCCCGGAGAAGAACAAGCTGGTGCGCGCCGAGCGCCGGCGCTACCACGAACGCTTCCGCGCGCTCATCGAGGAGGGGCAGCGCACCGGCGTCTTCTCCACGGCGACCCCGGCCGACCTCGTGGTCGACTACCACTTCGGCTCGGTCCACCACCTGTCCACGTGGTACCGGCCCGACGGTCCGCTCAGCCCGCAGGAGGTCGCCGACCACCTCGCCGACCTGCTGCTGCGCGCCCTGCGTCCCTGAGCCCCGAGGACGCCTGTGCGGGGGCCGGAGCCCCCGCACACCTGCGTGCTACAGGTACTTCTTCAGCTCCCGCCGGGCCAGCGACCGCTGGTGCACCTCGTCCGGCCCGTCGGCGATCATCAGCGTCCGCGCCGAGGCGTACAGCTCCGCGAGCGGGAAGTCCTGGCTGACGCCGCCCGCGCCGTACAGCTGGATCGCCCGGTCGATGATGTCGACGACCGCGCGCGGGGTGGCGATCTTGATGGCCTGGATCTCGGTGTGCGCGCCCCTGTTGCCGACGGTGTCCATCAGCCAGGCCGTCTTCAGCACCAGCAGCCGCAACTGCTCGACGGTCACCCGGGCGTCGGCGATCCAGTTGTGCACCACGCCCTGCTGGGCGAGCGCCTTGCCGAACGCCTGACGCGACACCGCGCGCCGGCACATCAGCTCGATCGCCCGCTCGGCCATACCGATCAGCCGCATGCAGTGGTGGATACGGCCGGGGCCGAGCCGGGCCTGCGCGATGGCGAAGCCGCCGCCCTCCTCGCCGACCAGGTTGCCCACGGGCACGCGCGCGTGGTCGAAGACGACCTCGGCGTGGCCCCCGTGGGAGTGGTCCTCGTAGCCGAACACCCGCATCGCACGCCGGACCGTGACGCCCGGGGTGTCCCGGGGGACCAGGACCATGGACTGCTGACGGCGGATGTCCGCGCCGTCCGGGTCCGTCTTGCCCATCACGATGAAGATCGCGCAGTCGGGGTTCATCGCGCCGGAGATGTACCACTTGCGGCCGGTGATGACGTATTCGTCGCCGTCCCGCTCGATCCGGGTGGTGATGTTGGTGGCGTCGGAGGACGCCACCTCCGGCTCGGTCATCGCGAACGCCGAGCGGATCTCGCCCGCGAGCAGCGGCTCCAGCCACTGCTTCTTCTGCCGCTCGTCGCCGAACTGGGCCAGCACCTCCATGTTCCCGGTGTCCGGCGCCGCGCAGTTCGTCGCCGTGGGCGCCAGATGGGGGGAGCGGCCGGTGATCTCGGCGAGCGGCGCGTACTGGAGGTTGGTGAGACCGGCGCCGTACGCGGCGTCGGGCAGGAAGAGGTTCCACAGGCCCTGCCGGCGCGCCTCGGCCTTCAGCTCCTCCACCACGGCCGGGGTGTCCCACGGCGAGGCGAGTCGGGCGCGCTGCTCCTCGGCCACCGCCTCGGCCGGGTAGACGTGCTCGTCCATGAAGGCGAGCAGCCTGGCCCGCAGTTCCTCGGTGCGCGCGTCGAATGCGAAGTCCATGTCCGTCAGCCTTCCTGGATGCCGTCGCGGAGCGTGGTCAGACCGTGCTGGATGAAGACCGGGACGAGGTCGCCGATGCGGTCGAAGCCGCGGCCGACCGTCTGGCCCAGGGTGTAGCGGTAGTGGATGCCCTCCAGGATCACGGCGAGCTTGAACCAGGCGAACGCCGTGTACCAGGACACCGCGGAGACGTCCCGGCCCGACCGCTCGGCGTACCGCTGGATCAGCTCCGCGGGCGCGGGGTGGCCGGCCGCCTCGGCGGTCGTGGAGACCGGGGAGTCGGGCGTCCCGAGCGGCATGCTGTACATCACCAGCAGGCCGAGGTCGGTCAGCGGGTCGCCGAGGGTGGACATCTCCCAGTCGAGGATGGCCTTGATCCGGTCGTCCGGGCCGATCAGGACGTTGTCCAGGCGGTAGTCGCCGTGGATCACGGTCGGCGCGGGGGAGTCCGGCAGCCGGCGGCCCAGTGTCGCGTGCAGCTCGTCGATCCCGGCCAGGTCGCGGTTGCGGGAGGCGTCCAGCTGCTTGCCCCAGCGGCGCAGCTGCCGGTCCAGGAAGCCCTCGGGGCGCCCGAAGTCCTCCAGGCCCACCGAGGCGGGGTCCACCGCGTGCAGCCCCACGAGGGTGTCCACCAGGGACAGCACCGCGTCCCGGGTGCGCTGCGGGCCGAGCGGGGCCAGCTGGTCCGCGGTGCGGTACGGGGTGCCCTCCACGAACTCCATCAGGTAGAACGGCGCCCCGAGCACCTCCTCGTCCTCGCACAGCAGCAGCGGCCGGGGAACCGGCACGCTGGTCGGGTGCAGGGCGCTGATGACGCGGTGCTCGCGCTTCATGTCGTGCGCGGTGGCGAGGACGTGGCCCAGCGGCGGGCGGCGCACGACCCAGCGGGAGGTGCCGTCCGAGACGGTGTAGGTCAGGTTGGACCGTCCGCCCTCGATGAGCCGGCCGGTCAGCGGACCCTGCGCCAGACCGGGCAGCTCGCGCTCGAGCAGGCCGCGCAGCCGGTCGAGATCGAGTCCGGGCGGATGGTCGGGGCTCATCGGTGCTCCTCGGGACGCGTGAACGTGACCCGACTTATGATGCCGACCAGTCGGTATGTAGTCCAGAGGGGCGCCCGAACGTGATCGGACCCACGATAGGGCGACAGCTCCCCGGCGGAGCGCCGGGGAGCTGTCCGGGGGTGCGACCTGGTGGGCCCGGTGGGCTCAGTGGTCGTCCCAGTGCCCGTCGTGCGCCGCGTGCCGGTGCCCGTCGTGCAGATAGTCGACGTGGTCGCCGTGCAGGACGCTCTCGTGTCCACAGCCCTCGCCGTGCCGGTGGCTGTGGTCGTCGTGGGCGACGTGCGCCTCGCTGACGCACTCGTCCCAGTGACCCGCGTGCTCGCGGTGCAGATGCCCGTCGTGCGCGTAGTCGGTGTGGTCGCCGTGCGGCACCGGGGTGTGCCCGCAGCCGGGGCCGTGGACATGCGTGTGGGCGGAGTGTTCGACGTGCTGGGTGGTCATGTGGCTCACCTTCGAAAAGAAGCGGGATCCGACGACGTGTCGGCGCCCAGGCTGCCACGCGAACGGCGCATATCAGGGCATTCCGCTTGCGCGGCGTCCTGCCGCCCCGGAGGGTCGGACCCATGAAGGCCATCAGCTACTCACGCTACGGCGGGCCCGACGTGCTCGCCTACGGGGAGGTCGACGACCCCCGCGTCGGCGCCGACTCCGTACTGGTCAAGGTGCGGGCGGCGGCGGTGAACCCCGTGGACCTGAAGTGCCGCGAGGGTCATCTGGACCAGCTGATCGAGCCGGTCTTCCCGGTGGTGCCGGGCTGGGACGTGTGCGGGGTCGTCGTCCAGCCCGGACCGGCCGTCACGGAGTTCGCCGTCGGCGACGAGGTCATCGGCTACGTACGCCAGGACGTCCTCGAGCACGGCACCTTCGCCGAGTACGTCGCCGCGCCCGTGCGCACGCTCGCACGCAAGCCCCGCAACCTCACCTGGGAGGAGGCGGCCGGCCTGCCCCTCGCCGGGCTGACCGCCTACCAGGCGCTGACGAGGACCCTCCAGGTCAGACGGGACGAGACGGTCCTCGTGCACGGGGCGTCCGGCGGGGTCGGCTCCCTCGCCGTCCAGCTCGCCCGGCACGCGGGCGCGAGGGTGATCGGCACGGCGAGCGCCCGCAACCACGACTTCGTGCGCGGACTCGGCGGTGAGCCGGTCGAGTACGGCGAGGGGCTGGTGGAGCGGGTACGCGGTCTCGCGCCGGAGGGGGTGACCGTGGCGTTCGACACGGTCGGCGGCGAGGCCCTGAAGGTCTCCGCCAACCTGCTGGCCCCCGAGGGCCGCCTGCTCTCGATCGCCGACCCGGACGTCGTCGACTACGGCGGCCGCTACCACTTCACCCGCCCCGACCCCGAGGACCTGCTCCGCCTCTGCGAACTGGCCGAACAGGGCGTCGTCTCGGTCCGCGTCGCACGCACGCTCCCCCTGGCCGAGACGGCCGAGGCCCACCGCCTCAGCGAGGAGGGCGGCACCCCCGGCAAGATCGTGGTGACGGTGGACTGGGAGACGGAGGACCCGACCCCACCGGGGCTGTGGGAGACCACGGACTGACGGGGCCGCCTCGTGCCGACCCGGCTGCGGGCAGTCCTGCCGCTGGGGCGGCACGGGTGGGCGCAGTGGCACCCGCGAGCGCTCCGGCCGTCCAAGTCGCCCGGAGCCACCGACGGCCTCTCAGAGGAGCAGCCGCGCCCCGCACACCGCCAGCGCCACCGTGACCACCACCGTGGCCGTCGCGTGGCGCGGAGCCAGGGCCCGGGGCTCGGGCGACGCGGCCAGCAGCCGGATCCTGCGCTGGGCGAGCGCCAGGAACCCCAGCCACAGGACACAGCACAGGGCGCCCACGACCACCCCGCTCACCGAGACCCCGCCCCGCAGCGCGCTCTTCGCGGCGAGCACGGCGGCCACGGTGGCCGCCAGCGTCGTCCGCCGCCACGCCAGCCGCGTCCGCTCGGGCTGCAGCCCCGGATCCCGTACGGCCGCGGCCGCCGGCCCGCCGCTCACGTCTCCCACCCGACGAGCACCACGAACACCATCGCCACGGCCACCAGAGCGACCAAGACCCCGAGCAGCGCCGGGAACCGGGACACCGGAAGGTCCTCGCCGCGCCGCATCGCCCGCTCGCAGCGCACCCAGTGGTTGACGGCCCGCAGCGCGCACAGCACACCGGCCGCGAGCAGCGCGAGCGCGAGCCCGACGCGCCAGCCCCAGCGCAGGTCGGGCAGGAACTGGTCCACCGCGAAGCCGCCGCCGACCAGGGCGAGCGCGGTCCGCAGCCACGCGAGGAAGGTGCGCTCGTTGGCCAGCGAGAACCGGTAGTCGGGCGTGCCGCCCTCCCGCCGGACCTGCTCCGGCGCGAACCACAGCCGGACGTTGCGCACGAACTCGATCACACGCACGACCCTAACCGGGCCGGGCCGGGCCGGCCCGGCCGGTGCCGCCCGCACGCTCAGCCGGCGGCCCGGTGCGCCCGCAGCCGTTCGTACGCCGCCGTCCCGTCCGGCACCCACGTCCACTCCGGGAGCCGGCGCTCCAGCTCCGCGTCGGTCAGGAAGCCGTGCCAGGCGACCTCCTCCACCTGCGGCTGCACCGGCTGCGTGCAGCGCACCTCGTACACCGCCGACCACCAGGTCCGCCCGGCGCCGTCGTCGTAGAGGAACTTGAAGAGGAACACCGGCCGCGGCAGACCGCTCACACCGAGTTCCTCCTCGGCCTCGCGCAGCGCCGCGTCGTCGTACGACTCGCCCGCGCCGACCACCCCGCCGACGAACATGTCGTAGTGCGAGGGGAAGACCAGCTTGGTGGGGGTGCGCCGGTGCACGAAGAGCCGGCCCTCGGCGTCCCGGGCCTCGATGAAGACGCAGCGGTGCCGCAGCCCCCGGGCGTACGCCTCACCGCGTGGGGCCTGACCGACCACCCGGTCCCGCTCGTCGACGATGTCGAGAATCTCGTCAGCAGCGCTCATGGAGCCCCATCCAAGCAGGAGGGGCCCCGTCCAAGCAGGAGGGGCCCTCGTGCGGGTGACCGACGGGTGCGGCGGGTCAGCTCAGCGGAGCCGGGACCACGGCCGTGGTGCGCTTGGCCTGCGGGGCGCCGCAGGGCATGGCCTGGTGGGTGCCGAGCAGGATGATGCCGACGACGATGCCCGCGAGGCCCGCGGACTCCCAGGCCAGCGCGCCCGGGTCGGTGCGCAGCCGGTCGCCGAGGAAGCCCACCCCGCACAGGATGCCCGCCAGCGGCTGGGCCGCGGTCAGCGCGGGCAGCGACATGCGCAGGGACGCCGTCTCGAAGGCGCTCTGGACCAGCACCAGCCCGGTCAGCCCGAGCGCGACGATGGCGTACGGCTGCCAGCTGGTCAGGACCGCGGAGAGGCCGCCGTCCGCGAAGCGCTCCCCGGTCATCCGCGTCAGCGCGTCCTGCACGCCGTACAGCAGGCCCGCGGCCGTGGCGAGCAGGGCCGGGCCGGCGTTGAGCCGTGAGCGCTTGGCGTACCCGGTCAGCAGCAGGGCCGCCCCGACCATGACGCCGATGATCAGCCACTGCCGGAAGGAGTCGCCGCCGGCCGAGCCGCCCTGGGGCTGCCCCGCCATGATGAACGCCGTCACACCCCCCGCGAGGAGCGCGAGGCCGGCCCAGCCCTGGCGGCCCAGGGGCTGCTTGGTCTGGCGGCGTGAGAGCATCAGCGCGAAGAGCAGGTTCGTGGCCAGGAGCGGTTCCACGAGGGAGACCTCGCCCTGGCCCAGCGCCATCGCGCCGAGGGCCATGCCGACCACCATGAGACCGATGCCGCCGAGCCACCGGGGGACCTTCATCAGGTCGAGCAGCAGCCGGGGGGACAGGTAGTCGTTGAGCGGTGCCCGCTGGGCGACGTTCTGCTGGAGCACGAAGCCGAAACCCAGACAGGAGGCGGCGGCGATGGCGAGTATGAGGATCTGGAGCGACACGCTGCGTACCTCGATCATCCTGCCGGGGGAGGGGGACGGGGTGCGTAAAGGCCGACTGTAGCGACCTCAGGCCCGGCATGCGCGTCCTACGAGTGTGCGGCAACGAGTACCCCGGTGCCATGACCTACGCCACACAGTCTCAACAATTCGTATCAATTCGGACACCACATGAACAACAACTGCCCCATGGATCACGGAAGTTGACGCGTGTAACACCCGGGTGACTCTTGACGAGAACCCTTGGCGGGGGGTTTGCTGTGCGTGACCACCTGATGACACCCACGACGTGCTCCCAGGACCCAGAACCGGTGTCCCCACCCCCACCCCCACCCCCTCTCGCCCGCGGCCGCAAGCGCTCCGGCCACACCTTCGACGCGGCACTGGACGACGCCGAGCTCGCCGCCGCCCGCACCGCCCTCGCCCAGGGGCGCTGGCAGACGGTCCGCTCCCTGCTCGCCCGTACGGGCGACGACTGGGACCGCAGAGGGCACCGCGCCACCGTGCTCGCCGCCGAGCCCTACTGCGTCGCCTGGACTCGTGACTGGCTGCTCGCCGAGCCCGACTCCGGGGACGCCGGCGTCCTGCTCGCCCTCGCCCAGGTGCGGCTCGCCCTGCGCGGCAAGGAGAAGCCGCCCCGCGCCCGTGACGCCTGCCACCGGGCCGCCGCGCTCCTGCCGGCCGACCCCACCCCCTGGCTGGGCCTGCTCATGCTGGAGAGCGCTCTCGGCACCGAGGCCGAGATGTGGCACTGCTTCACCGAGATCCGCGCCCGGTACGCCGACCACCACCACGCCCACCACCTGGTGGTCGCCCGGCTCGCCGAGCAGCGCACCGCGTCCGGCGCCGACCCGATGCACGCGGTCTACGACTTCGCCCTCGACGCCGCCCAGCGGGCCCCCGCCGACTCGCCGCTCGCCGTCCTGCCGGTCGTGGCCCACACCGAACGCTTCCGCGTCCTCGCGGCGGCGGGCCACGAACCCCGGGACGCGGCCGCCTCCGGGCACTGGACCGGCCGCCGCGCCCGGCAGGTGATGCGCTCCGCCTTCGACTGGTGGCTGGAGTGGGAGCAGGAGGGCCACCCCCGCCGGCTGATCGACCTGAACTTCCTCGCCCACGCCAAGGTCTGCGAGGGCCGGGGCGCCGAGGCCGCCGCGCTGTTCCACCGCATCGGCGACCACGCCACCCCGTCACCGTGGTCCTACCCGGACCGCGACCCGTACTCCGCCTTCCGCGCCGCCCGCGACACCGCGCTCGGCACGGCCTGAGAACGGCGGATCCCCCACCGAGGACTCACCCAGCGCGACCCGACCCGACGAAGGACGGACATTCGATGACGACGGGCAGTTCCAGCACCAGCAGCGCCACCGCCGCCGGCGACGGCGGGATCAGCACGTTCAAGGGGCAGGAGCGCGCCCTGCGCGCCGACCGGCTGGGCACCACGGGACTGCTGCTGTCCGTGCTCGCGGCGACCGGGCCCCTCATGGTCGTCGCGGGTGTCATGCCCACGACCTTCGGGGTGATGGGTGTGGTCGGGCAGCCGCTGCTGTTCGTGATCCTCGGCCTCGTCCTCGCCCTCTTCAGCGTCGGCTACGCCGAGATGAGCCGGCACGTGCACAACGCGGGCGCCTTCTACGCCTACATCTCCCGCGGCCTCGGCGGCACGGCCGGCGCCGGTGCCGCGATGGTCGCGCTCGTCGCCTACAACGCCCTCCAGGTCGGCATCTACGGCATCTTCGGCTTCGAGGTCTCCGGGCTGTGCGCCACCTACCTCGACCTGGAGATCTCCTGGTGGCTGCCGGCCCTGCTGGCGGCGCTCGCCGTCGGCGCGCTCGGCTGGCTGAAGATCGACCTGAACGCGCGCGTGCTCGGCGTCCTGCTGGTCATCGAGGTCGTCCTCGTCGTCATCTTCGACGTCGCCGCGATCTCCGGCCCCGCGAAGGAGGGGCTGTCGCTGCACGCCTTCAACCCCGACACCCTCACCGGCGCCGGCATCGGCACCGCCCTGTGCTTCTGCGTCGCCGCCTTCCTCGGCTTCGAGCAGGCCCCCGTCTACGCCGAGGAGACCAGCCGCCCGCACGTCCTCGTGCCCCGCGTGATGTACCTGGCCATCGGGGGCATCGCCGTCTTCTACACGATCAGCTGCTGGGCGTACACCGTCGCCACCGGACCCTCCGCCGTCGTCGGCACCGCCCAGAAGCAGAGCGCCGGCATGCTCTTCTTCCTCACCGAGGACCTCATCGGCGAGACCTTCACCGACGTCCTGCACGTGCTGTTCGTGACCGGCATGTTCGCCGCCCTGCTCAGCTTCCACAACGTCGTCGCCCGCTACGCCTTCGCGATGGGCCGCGAGGGCCTGCTGCCCGCCGCCTTCGGCCGCACCAGCGGTGTCAGCGGCGCCCCCGGCACCGGCTCGCTCCTGCAGACCGGCGTCTCGATCGTCGCCGTCGCAGCCTTCGCGCTCACCGACGGCAAACCGGCCGGCGACCCCACCGCACCGGTCCTGCACCTGTTCACCTGGATGGGCAGCCTCGGTGCGCTGGGCGTCACCGCCCTGATGGCCGCCGCCTCGGTCTCCGTGATCGCCTTCTTCGTCCGGCGCGGTGCCGCCGCGGCCCAATTCTGGCGGCTCGCCGCCTCCGCGCTGTCCGTCCTCGCGCTGCTCTTCATCGTCGTCTACACGGTCAAGGACTTCGACGTCCTCATCGGCGCGGGCCCGGGCTCCGCCCTGAGCTGGGTCCTGCCCTCGGTCATCGCCCTCGCGCTGGCCGCCGGGGTCGTCCAGGGCCTGCTGCTGCGCTCGCGCTCTCCCGAGCGGCACGCGCGCATCGGCCTGGGCAACGAGGCGTTCCAGCTCGACAAGGCCGCCGAGGAGACCCCGTAGCCGTTCGTCCCGGCCCAGACATGACGGAAGTCTGACGAGCACCCGCGATCCCTGGCCCCGCCGGGGCCGCGGGTGTTCGAATGAGGGGGTGAACCCCGAACAGCCCGGCGCCCCCGAGCCCCCGGAGGGCGAGGAGCGGGGCAGGCCCATCGGCCGCCGCGTCCTCCTCGGCACCCTCGGTCTCGGCGTCCTCGGCGTGGTCACCGCGCCCACCCTGCAACGCGGCCTGGAGTCCTTCCTCGCCGGAGCGTCCGACAAGGACCCCACCGGCCTGACGGACCTGCTGCCCAACGGCGGCGGCTTCCGCTACTACTCGGTCACCTCCTCCGTACCCCGCAAGAGCGCCACCGACTACCGCCTGACCGTCGACGGCCTCGTCGACCGCCCCGGCTCCTACACGCTGGCCGACCTGCGGGCCCTCCCGCAGACCCGGCTCGTCCGTGACGTCCAGTGCGTCACCGGCTGGAGGGTCCCCGGCACCCCCTTCGAAGGCGTACGGCTGTCCCGGCTGCTCGACGCCGCCGGGGTACGCCCCGGGGCGGGCGCCGTGCGCTTCACCTGCTTCGACGGCGCCTACTCCGAGAGCCTCACCCTCGACCAGGCCCGCCGCTCCGACGTCCTGGTCGCCCTGCGGATGAAGGACCAGGACCTGGGCCACGCCCACGGCGGCCCCGTGCGCCTCTACGTCGCCCCCATGTACTTCTACAAGTCCGCCAAGTGGCTCTCCGGCATCACCGTCACCCGGGACGTGCGCCCGGGCTACTGGGAGGAACGGGGCTACGACGTCGACGCCTGGGTCGGCCGCTCGAACGGACGCGACGATGCCCCCACGAGTTGACACGCCCCGCCCGGCCACGCGGGTCCGCCGCTTCACCCCGGCCGCCCGCCGGGTGCACCGGGCCACCGCCGCGCTGATGGGCGTGTGCGTGGTGACGGCGGCCTGCCTCTACATCCCGCAGTTCGCCGAGCTGGTGGGCCGCCGCGAACTCGTCGTCCGCGTCCACGAGTGGGCGGGCCTCGCCCTGCCCGTGCCCGCCCTGGCCGGACTGGTCTCCGGCGCCTTCCGCCGCGACCTGGGCCTCCTCAACCGCTTCGGCCCGCACGACCGGACCTGGCTGCGGGCCGTCCTGCGGCGCGACCGGCGCCCCGGCTCCCGCCCGGCGGGCAAGTTCAACGCCGGGCAGAAGATCTACGCCTCCTGGCTCGCCGGGGCCACGCTGGTGATGCTCGGCACCGGGCTGCTGATGTGGTTCACCCACCTCACGCCGCTGCGCTGGCGCACCAGCGCCACCTTCGTGCACGACTGGCTCGCGCTCACCCTCGGCATCGTCCTCGCCGGTCACATCGGCATGGCCCTGGCCGACCCGGAATCCCGGCACGGTCTCCGCAGGGGCACCGTCAGCCGGGAGTGGGCCGAGCGGGAGCACTCCCTATGGCGCCCCTGACCAGGTGAGCGACAGGACCCCGGCCGGGCCCTCCGGCGACAGCGCCTCCCCGTCCTGACCGGTGCCGGTGTCATGCTCCTGTTCCGGCTCCGGGTCGGGGAGCACGTCCGGCGGGGCGATCGTGAACGCCTGCGGCAGACGCACCTCGTCGGTGCCGTACCGGACGGACACGTCCACCGGACCCGGTCCGAGCGCCGGGACCACGACGGACAGGACGACGGTGCCGCCGGACCGCGGCCCGAGCAGCGGGGCGCCCGGCACCTGCCGGCCCCCGACCGTCACCGTCGCGGCCCGCGGCAGTTCGGCGGGGTCGAAGTAGACGTCCGCCAGCTCGACGCCGATCACCTCGGCGGGCCGCGCGGTGCCGTCGCCGCCCGTGTCCACGCCCGCGATCCGGTACCCGCACGCCGGGGCCCCGCCCGCGGGCGTCCGCAGCCGCACGGTGGCGCCGGGGTGGCGGCGGTGGAAGTCGAGCAGTCCGCCCAGCACGGCGTAGGCGGCACGTCCCTTGCAGGACTGCGCCCTCCCGGCCAGGGCGGCGTGGTCCCGGCCCGCCTGCTCCCAGTCGCCGCCCTCGCCCTGTACGGCCAGACAGGCCGAGGCCAGGGCCCGCAGCAGCGTCCACTCGTCACCGTCCGCCGCCCCGTCCAGCGCGGTCCCGCAGGTGGCGGGGTCCCGGAGCCGGTCGTACACGCTCGCCGGGTCGGCGGTGCCGTCGAGGTCGGGTGAGCCGGGGCCGGGCGGCAGCCAGGCGGGCGCCACGAGGGGCTCGCGGCTCTTCCCAGGGGTGGACGGGCTCACCGGCCGACGCGGTGTGCCACCCCCCGCGAGGGGGCCGGGCCCGCCGGTGAGCGCGGGGGCGCCGATGTGCCCGTCGGGGCGCTTGGGGGCGGTGGGGGAGGGGGAGGCCGCCCCCGGCCCGGTGGAGGGACCGGCGGTGACCGCCGGTCCACCGCCGCCCCCGCCGTCCGCCCGGTCGCTGCCCTCCAGGCCGGTGAAGGCGGCGGCGGACACCGCCACCGCGCCGACGAACAGCAGCCCCGAGATGCGCATCCCGAGGGAAACCGCCATGAGACCCCCCGATGTCCGTGCCCCCGACGGCCGCGGCGGCCTCCGGGGGATCACCACATCATCGGGCTCTTCGCGCTCCTGGGGAAGTCGTGAAGGCGTGGGCAGGGCACCGACCGGGCGTCCGCGGGGGACCTTCCGGGCATCTTCCGGGCATCCGGGACAAGATCACGCGCGCGCCGCACACCAGGACGCCCAACGGCCCACCCGCTCCTCGACGACCAGGACCGTGCCCGGAGGGGTCGAGGAGCGGGTGGGCCGTCACCGCCGTACCCCTACAACACGAGGGACAGCAGCAGGACCGCGCCGCCGGCGACCACGGAGATGATCGTCTCCATGACGGACCAGGTCTTGATGGTCTGGCCGACGTTCAGCCCGAAGTACTCCTTCACCAGCCAGAACCCGGCGTCGTTGACATGGCTGAAGAACAGCGAGCCGGCGCCGATGGCCAGGACGAGCAGGGCCGTGTGCGTGGTCGACATGTCGGCCGCGAGCGGGGCCACCAGACCGGCCGCGGAGACCGTCGCCACCGTCGCCGAGCCCGTCGCCAGCCGGATCGCCACCGCGATCAGCCAGGCGAGCAGCAGCGCCGGGATCGACCAGTCCTTGGAGATGTCCAGGACCATCTGGCCCACGCCGGTGTCGATCAGCGTCTGCTTGAAGCCGCCGCCCGCGCCGACGATCAGCAGGATGCCCGCGATCGGGGCGAGGCCCTTCTCGACGAGCGGCGAGATGCGCTCCTTGCCGAACCCGGCCGGCGCCAGCAGCGTGAAGATGCCGACCAGCACGGAGGCGAGCAGGGCGATCAGCGGCGAGCCGACGACGTCGAAGACGCGCTGCACGGTGTTCTCGGGGTCGTCCACGACGATGTCGACCAGCGCCTTGGACAGCATCAGCACGACCGGCAGCAGGATCGTCGCCAGGGTGGCGCCGAAGCCGGGAAGCCTCTTCAGTTCCTCCGAGGCGCGCTGCGGGATCATCCGCTCCGGCGCCGGGACGTCCACCCAGCGGGCGGCGAACTTCGAGAACACCGGACCGGCGATGATCACGGTCGGTATCGCGACCAGGACGCCGAGCGCCAGCGTGACGCCCAGGTTGGCGCCGACCGCGTCGATCGCGACCAGCGGCCCGGGGTGCGGCGGGACCAGACCGTGCATCACGGACAGACCGGCCAGCGCCGGGATGCCGATGCGCATCAGCGAGTAGTTGCCGCGCTTGGCGACCATCAGCACGACCGGGATCAGCAGGACGACGCCGACCTCGAAGAACAGCGGCAGTCCGATCACGGACGCGATCAGCACCATCGCCCACGGCATCGAACGGCCGCCCGCCTTGGCGAGGATGGTGTCGACGATCTGGTCGGCGCCGCCGGAGTCCGCGAGCATCTTGCCGAGGATGGCGCCCAGGGCGATCAGCACGCCGACGCCCGCGACCGTGGAGCCGAGGCCGGTGGTGAAGCTGGCGATGACCTTGTCCAGCGGTGCGCCGGCGACAGCGCCGAGCACCAGCGACCCGAGGGTCAGGGACAGGAAGGCGTGGAGCTTGAACTTGGTGATGAGCAGCACGATGACGGCGATGCCCACGAGGACGGCGACACCGAGCTGAGCGTGTCCCGCCGAGGTGATGGGCTCGACGGGGTCCGCTGCCAGCATCTCGACGCTGAGTCTGGTCACGGGGTTTCCCTTGCAGGTACGGGGGTGGGGAGGGGAGTTACACGGTCGGCTCGGGGAGCGCCGTCAGGGCCGTGACGGCCCGTTCGGTGATCTCCTCGGGGGTGCCGGCCACGTCCACGGCGACGCCCGCCTCGTCCTCCGCGAGCGGCTGGAGGGTGGCGAACTGGGAGTCGAGCAGCGCGGTCGGCATGAAGTGCCCCTGCCGGTGCGACATCCGGTCCTCGATCACCGCGCGGTCACCCGCGAGGTGCACGAACACGACGTCCGGTGCGGCGGCCCGCAACCGGTCGCGGTACGAGCGCTTCAGCGCGGAGCAGCTGACCACTCCGCCGAGCCCGGCCCGGCGGTGCGCCCAGGCGCCGATGGCGTCGAGCCACGGCCACCTGTCGTCGTCGTCGAGCGGCGTGCCGGCCGACATCTTGGCGATGTTGGCCGCGGAGTGGAAGTCGTCGCCCTCGGCGTAGGGAACGCCGAGGCGGGCCGCGAGCAGGGGACCGATGGTGGTCTTCCCGGTGCCCGCGACGCCCATGACCACGACGACATGGGGGGTGTTCATCGCTGCCTCACTGTCTGTCCTCGTCGACACGTGATGTCGACGGACACTGAAACCCATTAGGTACGACGAATCAAGAGTCTGTGACATATAAGTCTGACTTTTTGTTCGCGTGATCCGGCCCGTACGCTGAGTGCATGAGCACAACGGGCCGGGGGCTGCACGGCCGAGTTCTGGACTCCCTCGGCCCCGCGATCACCGCGGGCGAGTACCCGCCGGGCAGCGTCCTGCGCACGGACGAACTCGCCCAGCGCTTCGACGTCTCACGCTCGGTGATGCGCGAGGCGGTGCGCGTCCTGGAGTCCATGCACCTGGTGGAGTCCCGCCGCCGCGTCGGCGTCACGGTCCGCCCCAAGGCCGAGTGGAACGTCTACGACCCGCAGGTCATCCGCTGGCGGCTGGCCGGCGCCGACCGCCCGCACCAACTGCGCTCGCTCACCGTGCTGCGCTCCGCCCTCGAACCGGTCGCGGCGGGCCTCGCCGCCAAGCACGCCACCGCCGAGCAGTGCGCCGAACTCACCGAGTGCGCCCTCGGCATGGTCTCCCACTCACGCGGCCACCAGCTGGAGGGCTACCTCCTGCACGACATCGCCTTCCACCGCGTCATCCTCAACGCCTCGGGCAACGAGATGTTCGCCCGGCTCGGCGACGTCGTCGCCGAGGTCCTGGCCGGCCGCACCCATCACGAGGTCATGTTCGAGGACCCCGACCCGGCGGCGGTCACCCTGCACGTCCAGGTCGCCGAGGCGGTCCGCGCGGGCGACGCCGTCCGCGCCGAGCACCTCACCCGCGAGATCACGGTCGGCGCCCTCCAGGAGCTCGACATCCTGGCCCCCTGACGGCTTCAGCTCAGGAACTCCCCGTCCACGTACACCCAGGCGCCGTCCATCCGCTCGAACCGGCTGCGCTCGTGCAGCGACCCGCCGCGGAACGAGGCCCGGAAGGTCACCGTGCCCGTGGAGTGGAACGCCGAGCCGTCCTCCGTCCCGAGGATCTCCAGCCCCGTCCACCGCATCCCCGGATCCAGCTCCAGCCGCCCCGGACGCGTCCGGGGATGCCAGGTGCGCAGCAGGTACGGCACCTCGCCCCGGACGAACGCGCTGTACCGCGACCGCATCAGCGCCTCGGCGGTCGGCGCGGTGGCCACCCCGGAATGGAACCGCCCGCAGCACGCCTCGTACGAGCCGGGCAGCCCGCACGGGCACCCGGCCGAGGGCTGGGACACGGAGGAGGAGCGGGCGGCACGTCGGGACATGGCCCCCATTGTGCCGGTGCGGCAGAAGCCACGAGGAATCCGCCCCACAACGACGAACAGCCCCTCACCAGGAGGGGCTGTTCGATCTGTGTCCGAGGGGGGACTTGAACCCCCACGCCCGATAAAGGGCACTAGCACCTCAAGCTAGCGCGTCTGCCATTCCGCCACCCGGACAAGGTGTCTGTCGCGCGGGTCTCCCTCGCGGCGACAGAGAAAACACTACCAGGCTTTCGAAGGGTCCCCGATCACCCCCGGGGCGGCGTGAACGGCGTGTGACGAGGTGCGGCCGGTCTTGGGCCGTGCCGTGCGGAGAGAGAGGATGAGGGGGACCCACCAGCAGTGACACCGCGGGAGGAAGCAGCGTGAGCGACACGGACACGACCAGGAGCGTCACCGGCGAGGACGAGGTCGTGGACCTCTGCCGCGAGCTGATCCGCATCGACACCAGCAACTACGGGGACCACTCCGGCCCCGGCGAGCGCGCGGCGGCCGAGTACGTCGCCGAGAAGCTCGCCGAGGTGGGCCTGGAACCGAAGATCTTCGAGTCGCACCCGGGACGCGCCTCCACCGTGGCGCGCATCGAGGGCGAGGACCCCTCCCGGCCCGCGCTTCTCATCCACGGCCACACCGACGTCGTCCCGGCCAACGCCGACGACTGGACCCACCACCCGTTCTCGGGCGAGATCGCCGACGGCTGTGTGTGGGGGCGCGGCGCCGTCGACATGAAGGACATGGACGCGATGACCCTCGCGGTCGTCCGCGACCGGCTGCGCAGCGGCCGCAAGCCCCCGCGGGACATCGTGCTCGCGTTCCTCGCCGACGAGGAGGCCGGCGGCACCTACGGGGCCCGGTTCCTCGTCGACAAGCACCCGGACCTCTTCGAGGGCGTCACGGAGGCCATCAGCGAGGTCGGCGGGTTCTCGTTCACGGTGAGCGAGGAGCGGCGGCTCTACCTGATCCAGACGGCCGAGAAGGGCATGCACTGGATGAAGCTGACCGTGGCCGGCACCGCCGGGCACGGCTCGATGATCCACCGCGACAACGCCATCACCGAACTGTCGGAGGCCGTCGCGCGCCTCGGCCGTCACACGTTCCCCGTCCGGGTCACCAAGACCACCCGCGCCTTCCTCGACGAGCTGGGCGACGCGCTCGGCACCGAACTCGACCCGGAGAACATGGAGGGCACCCTCGCCAGGCTCGGCGGCATCGCCAAGCTCATCGGGGCCACCCTCAGCAACACGGCCAACCCCACCCAGCTGAACGCCGGCTACAAGGTCAACGTCATCCCCGGCGAGGCCACCGCGCACGTCGACGGCCGCTTCCTGCCCGGGCACGAGGAGGAGTTCCTCGCCGACGTCGACCGCATCCTCGGACCGAACGTGCGGCGCGAGGACGTGCACGCCGACAAGGCCGTCGAGACCGGCTTCGACGGCGCCCTCGTGGCCGCGATGCAGTCCGCGCTGGTGGCGGAGGACCCGGCGGCCAAGGCCATCCCGTACATGCTGTCCGGCGGCACCGACGCCAAGTCCTTCGACGACCTCGGCATCCGCGGCTTCGGGTTCGCCCCGCTGAAGCTCCCCCCGGAGCTGGACTTCGCGGGCATGTTCCACGGCGTCGACGAGCGCGTGCCGGTCGACGGACTGCGGTTCGGCGTGCGGGTCCTGGACCGGTTCATCGACGCGTCGTAATTCGACCAGGCGTACTGGATGTGCTCTGGACGAGTGAACACGCTCATAGGGTCGTAGCTCTATTCACCGCTCCTCGTTACAGGTGATGCGATCAGCAAGTGAGATCGCATTGCCAACAAGGAGGAACAATGATCAAGAAGGTCGTCGCCGCTGCGGCTGCCACCGGTGGGCTGGTTCTCGCGGGCGCGGGCCTGGCCGTTGCCGACTCGGGTGCTCAGGGTGCCGCCGTGCACTCCCCGGGCATCGTGTCCGGCAATGTCATCCAGGCTCCGATCCACATCCCCGTGAACGTCTGCGGCAACACGGTCTCCGTGATCGGGCTGCTGAACCCCGCCTTCGGCAACACCTGCATCAACAAGTGACGTTGTGTCTCGCCCTGTGACCAGGGCTGAGCCGTCGGCCCCGGGGCGCGTGCCATGCGCTCCGGGGCCGACCGGCCTTTACGGAACGTCGGCCGATCTCCCGACGTGTCTTCTCGGAACAAGGTCGAAGGCAGGTATCCAGCAATGCGACAGGTCACCCGCAAGGGCCTGATGACCGTGGCGGCGGCGACCGGGGTCATCGCGGCCGCGGGCGGCGCCGCGCACGCCACCGGCTCGGGTGCGCACGGCTCCTCGTCCCACTCGCCCGGCGTGCTGTCGGGCAACTCGGTGCAGGTGCCGGTGGACGTCCCCATCAACGTCTGCGGCAACACCGTCGACGTGGTGGGCGTCCTCAACCCCGCCGTGGGCAACAGCTGCGCCAACAAGGGCGGCACGGGCGCCAAGGCGGACGGGCACGCCAGTGACTCGCCGGGCATCGGCTCCGGCAACAGCGTCCAGGTCCCGGTGCATGTGCCGGTCAACGTGTGCGGCAACACGGTCGACGTCATCGGCATCGGCAATGCGGCCGAGGGCAACGACTGCGCCAACGGCGGCGGCCACCAGAACCCGCCCGGCTCGCCCGAGGAGCCGGGCAACCCGGGCAACCCCGGAAACCCGGGGAATCCCGGAAACCCGGGGAATCCCGGTGAGCCCGGCAACCCTGGTGAGCCGGGCAACCCTGGTGAGCCCGGCAACCCGGGAGAGCCGGGAAATCCCGGTGAGCCGGGCAACCCGGGTGAGCCCGGCAACCCCGGAGAGCCGGGCAACCACGGTACGCCCGAGGAGCCGAACACCCCGGGCGGCGGCTCGCACGGCAACCAGCCGGGCGCCCACTTCGTCACCCAGCCCCAGGGCGACGCCCAGCTCGCCCACACCGGCAGTGACGTCCCGATGGGTCTCGTCCTGCCGGTCGGCGCCGGCGCGCTGCTCGCGGGCGCGGTGCTCTACCGCAAGGCCCGTCAGTCCGCCTAGGACGTGACGTACGGCACGAGAACGGCGGGCCCCGTCCACGCGGGGCCCGCTTCCGTTCCGTCCGTCCGGTCCCTGGCTCAGCTCACCAGGTGGCTCGCACCTGGCGGATGATCCGGCGCCGCAACCGCACCCGGCGGCTGCCGTCGCGCAGCAGACTCAGGCGGTCCAACTCCCAGTGTCCGTACTCGGCATGGTCCGTCAGCAGACGTGTGGCGTCCTTGCGGGAGACCCCGCGCGGCACGTACACGTCGACAAATTCGTATTCCGGCATCGCATCTATTGTGCGGGCTGGGGCCCGGTACGGATAGCGTCTGCACTATGTCTGATGCTGTGCAGCCCACCGCTGCCGAGGTACGCGCCGCCGCCGAGGCGGTCAAGACCGCGCTCGACCGCCATCTGGCCGCCGTCGAACGCCGGTCGGGTGAGGACGACCCGGCCGTCTACGAGGCGTTCAACGAGCTGGCCGCCGCCGCCGAGGCCTACGACGAGCTGCTGTACGACCGCTACGACGAGGTCACCCCGTTCGAGATCCCCGGCGCCGAGGACGCGCTGCCCCCGTACACGGGGCCCGAGGAGCCGAGCGCGGTGAGCGTGCTGATCCGGCGCGACTACTCGGTGGTGGAGCCACCACGGCTGATGGCGCAGGCCGAGCGCATCGAGGCGGCGGACTACGACGACGGAGCCGACGGGGAGGCCTCCGGCACCGTGCACGGAGCGCTCGGGCTGCTGTTCGGCGAGTTCGAGCCGGACGAGATCGCGTCCCGGCACAAGGAGTTCGGGCTGGAGGAGGGCGACTCGACGCTCTGGGTGATCGCCTCGGACGAGCAGGCCGACCCCGGCGAGTGGCTGGAGGCCCCCTTCGAGGGCGCCGACCCGCAGCGGGTGATCTGCCGCTTCGACGTGAGCACCGTCTTCGACGACGACCTGGACGACGTCGACGAGACGGAGGACCCCGACGAGGACGCCGACGACGACCTCGAGGAGGAGCTCGACACCGACCCCGACGGGGACGAGATCGAGCCGTTGGACGCGGACCGGCGCTGAGCCGCACACGCGACGGGCGACGGCAACGACTACGGCGGCGGTCACGGAGGCATCCCTCCGTGAC
>NZ_JBHWJK010000026.1:0-93465 GCF_042731455.1 Streptomyces sp. NPDC059852
GGCGGGGGTGTTCCCGCCGGAGCCGCCGCCCGGGCCGTTCATCGGTCGTGCATCGCCGGCGCTCGCCGTGGAGGGCTCACACCGATCCGGACGGACCGCTCTGGACCGCCTGCGCGGACTCCTCGGGGAGCCGTTCCGCCGGCGGGGGCGGCGTGGAGCCGCCCCGCCGGCGGGCGAACCAGGCCGCGGCCGGCTCGGTGTAACGGGCGGTCAGCGGGCCCACGACGACCAGGATCAGGACGTAGGCCGTGGCCAGCGGGCCGAGCGAGGGCTCGATACCGGCGGTCACGGCCAGTCCGGCGATGACGATGGAGAACTCGCCACGGGCGACCAGCGTGCCACCCGCGCGCCAGCGGCCCTTGACCCCGACCTCGGCGCGCTTCGCCGCCCAGTAGCCGGTGGCGATCTTCGTCGCGGTCGTGACGACGGCCAGCGCGAGGGCCGGGAGCAGCACCGGCGGGATGCTCGCCGGGTCGGTGTGCAGTCCGAAGAAGACGAAGAACACCGCGGCGAACAGGTCCCGCAGCGGCGCGAGCAGGTTGTGCGCGCCCTCGGCGACCTCACCGGACAGGGCGATGCCGACGAGGAAGGCACCGACGGCCGCGGAGACCTGGAGCTGCTGGGCGATGCCCGCGACCAGCAGGGTCAGGCCGAGCACGACCAGGAGCAGCTTCTCCGGATCGTCACTGGAGACGAAACGCGAGATGTGCCGGCCGTAGCGCACGGCCAGGACGAGGACGAGCCCGGCCACACCGAGCGCGATGGCCAGTGTGAGACTGCCCGCCGCGATCCCGGCACCGGCCAGCAGGGCGGTGAGGATCGGCAGGTAGACGGCCATGGACAGGTCCTCGAGCACCAGGATGCTCAGGATGACCGGGGTCTCGCGGTTGCCGAGCCGGCCGAGGTCGCCGAGGACCTTCGCGATGACGCCCGACGACGAGATCCAGGTGACGCCAGCCAGGACGACGGCGGCGACCGGGCCCCAGCCCAGCAGCAGCGCCATGGCGGCGCCGGGCAGGGCGTTCAGGGTGGCGTCGACGAGACCCGCCGGGTACTGCGTCTTGAGGTTGGAGACGAGGTCGCTGGCCGTGTACTCCAGGCCCAGCATCAGCAGCAGCAGGATGACGCCGATCTCGGCGCCGATCGCCACGAACTCCTCACTGGTGCCGAGCGGCAGCAGCCCGCCCTCGCCGAAGGCGAGACCGGCCAGCAGATAGAGGGGGATCGGCGAGAACTGCAGACGCCCGGCCAGCCGGCCGAGCAGGCCCAGGCCGAGGATGATCGCACCGAACTCGATGAGGAAGACTGCGGAGGAGTGCATGGGATCACTCCCGCCCGAGTATCGCGGCGGCCGCCTCCACGCCCTCGCGGGTGCCGATGACGATCAGGATGTCTCCCCCGGCCAGCCGGAAGTCCGGCGTCGGCGAGGGGATCGCCTGGGCGCGCCGCAGGACGGCGACGAGGGAGGCTCCGGTCTCGGTGCGCATCTTCGTGTCGCCGAGGACGCGCCCGTTCCAGTACGAGGTGCTGGACAGCTCGACGCGCTCGGCCACCAGACCGAGGTCGGTCGTGGACAGCAGGTTCGGGCTGTGGTGGGAGGGGGCCAGGGCGTCGATCAGCGAGGCGGTCTCCGGTTCGGTCAGGTGCAGCGACTGGGCGCACGCGTCCGGGTCGTCGGCCCGGTAGACGTTCACCGTCCGGGTGCCGTCCCGGTGGGCGATCACCGACAGATGGCGGTGCTCCCGTGTGGTGAGGTCGTACTGGACACCGATCCCCGGCAAGGGCGTGGTGCTCATCCGCGGAGCAGGCACAACCCCTCCCCTCCATGTTCGTTCGCGACTGTGGTGCCGGCACGGCTCGTCGGCCCGGTGGCCCACCGTGCGGTGCTCATCGTGCCAGGTGCTCGCGAGCTGGGGATATGGGTGTCAGCACGGATGGACGGGGGCCGGCGCCGGCGGTGAGAATGGTGCGGGGCAGTGGGCCTCTTCACAGGCCGGGGCCCCGTCGAGGGGCATCTGGCGGCCACGGGAGACGGTGGAGGTGGGCATCGGCGGGAAGGGCGGCGATCATGACGTTGTACTGGCGGATCTTCCTCCTCAACGCGGCGGTGCTGCTCGCCGCGGTCCTGCTGCTCCTGGGGCCGGTCACCGTGTCCACCCCGGTGCTGTTCGGGGAGGCGCTGGTCCTGCTGACAGGACTCGCCGTGATGCTGGTCGCCAACGCCCTCCTGCTGCGCTTCGGGCTCGCCCCGCTGGCCCGGCTGACCCGCGCCATGGCCACCGCCGACCTGCTGCGCCCCGGCAGCCGTACGACCGTCACCGGGCCCGGTGAGATGGCCGAGCTGACGAAGACGTTCAACGCGATGCTCGCCCGTCTGGAGGCGGAGCGGTCCACCAGCACCGGCCGGGTGCTGTCCGCGCAGGAGGCCGAGCGGCACCGCCTCGCGCAGGAGCTCCACGACGAGGTCGGCCAGACCCTCACCGCGGTCCTGCTCCAGCTCAAGCACGCTGCCGACCGGGCGCCCGAGACGGTCCGCGCCGATCTGCGCCAGGCGCAGGAGACCACCCGCGCGGGCCTGGAGGAGATCCGCCGCATCGCCCGCCGGCTGCGGCCCGGCGTCCTGGAGGAACTGGGGCTGCACAGCGCCCTGCGAGCCCTGGCGAACGAGTTCGCCACCTCCCGGCTGAGCGCCACGACGCACATCGCGCCCGGTGTGGCCGCCCTGGACCCGGCGACCGAGCTCGTCCTGTACCGCGTCGCGCAGGAAGGGCTCACGAACACCGCGCGGCACGCCCGGGCCACCCGGGTCGAGGTGCACCTGCGGCCGGAGGGGGACGGCCGGGTCGCCCTGCTGGTCCGCGACGACGGCCGCGGGATCGGGTCGGCACCGGAGGGCGCCGGCCTCAGCGGCATGCGGGAGCGCGCCCTGCTCGTCGGCGCCGAGCTCACCGTCGGCCCCGGTCCGCGCGGCGGGACCGAGATCCGCCTGTGCGTCGACGGCAGTCCGTCCGTCCCCCGTCCCCAGGAGAAGGCACGATGACCGCACCCGCCCGCATCCTGCTCGCCGACGACCACGCCCTGGTGCGTCGCGGAGTGCGGCTGATCCTCGACGCCGAGCCCGATCTGACGGTCGTGGCCGAGGCCGCCGACGGCGCGGAGGCCATCGAGCGGGCCCGTGAGCTGGGCGACGGCGTCGACCTGGCCATCCTCGACATCGCCATGCCCCGGCAGACCGGGCTCCAGGCGGCGCGCGAACTGTCCCGCGTCCGGCCCGGCCTGCGCACGCTGATGCTGACGATGTACGACAACGAGCAGTACTTCTTCGAGGCGCTGAAGGCCGGCGCCTCCGGGTACGTGCCGAAGTCCGTGGCCGACCGGGACCTGGTGGAGGCGTGCCGCGCGGCGCTGCGGGACGAGCCGTTCATCTATCCGGGGGCCGAGTCGGCGCTGATCCGCACTTATCTGGACCGCATCCGCTCGGGTGACCGGCTGCCGGCGCGGCCGATCACGGAGCGGGAGGAGGAGATCCTCAAGCTCGTCGCCGAGGGGCACTCCTCGAAGGAGATCGCGCAACTCCTGGTGATCAGCGTCAAGACGGTGGAGCGGCACCGGGCCAACCTGCTGCAGAAGCTGGGCCTGCGGGACCGCCTCGAGCTGACCCGCTACGCCATCCGCGTCGGCCTCATCGAGCCCTAGGGTCTTTCCCTTGACAGCGTCCCGTGGCGGTCCGCGCGGCGGCGATACGTGTTCATGCTGTGTACGGCCGTGTACTCTCCCGCGCTTCGGGTACGCCCCTTTGCACTGATGAAGTCCAGGCAGGATGACGGACGATGCCCCGCGAACAGGATTCCCCGCTCCCCTCCGGCACGGTCGGACGCGAGACCGTCGAGGCCGTGGAGGGGCTGGTGACGTTGTGGTTCTCGGCGGTCGCGGATGTGAATCCACGACTGTCGCCGCGTCAGGTCCGGGCGTTGAGAGCCGTACGGGGCCGCCCCGAGCTCAATGTGACCGCGCTGGCGGGGCATCTGCGGATCGGCCTGCCCACGGCGAGCCGGCTGTGCGACCGGCTGGAGGCCGCGGGGCTGCTGCGGCGCTGTGTGCAGCCGGACAACCGGCGTGAGGTGCGGCTGGAGACCACCGCGCAGGGCGACCGGTTCCTGGCGGAGCTCACCCGGGTGCTCTCGGTGCGTCTGACGGCCGCGTTCGACGGCGTCGCGGCGGCTCAACGCGTCGCGCTGGAAGGGGTGTTGCGCTCCCTGGACCACGACGGCTTCGACACCGTGTAGGCGCCGGGGGGGTCAGGCCGGCTGTTCGCCGCCGTGCACGTGGCACAGCAGCAGGCAGACGTCGTCGTCGTGTTCGGAGTCGTGCAGCAGCGGGTGCAGCAGCCGGTCGGCGGATCCTTCGAGGTCATGGCCGAGTTCGTCGGCGCGGAACGTGGCCAGTGCCTCGGTGAGCCGCCGGATGCCGGGGTCTATGCCCTGGGCGCGGCGCTCCACGAGCCCGTCGGTGTAGAGGGCGAGCGTGGAGCCGGGGGGCAGCGGCGCCGTGTGGTCGGCGATGCGCTGCTGCAGGGGGATGCCGAGCATCGCGCCCGGTTTGGCGTCCAGGGTGAGCACCTCGCCGTCGGGGCCGCGCAGCACCGGCGGCGGATGCCCGGCGGCGGCCCAGGTGAGGGTGTCGTCGTCCGGGTGGAAGCGGGCGATGACGGCGGTGGCGTACAGGTCCATGCGCAGCCGGTGCAGGAACTCGTGCAGCCGGGTGAGGAGTTGGCCGGGGCTGCTGCCGTCGACGGCGTAGGCGCGCAGGGCGGTGCGCAGCTGGCTCATCATCACCGCGGCGTGCAGCCCGTGCCCGGTGACGTCGCCGACGACGGTGATGAGGCTGCCGTCGGGCTGGCGGAACGCGTCGTACCAGTCGCCGCCGATATTCAGGCCGCGGGTGGCGGGGAGGTAGCGGGCCGCCAGGGTCAGTCCGGGCGTGCTGGGCAGGTCGGTGAGCAGGGCGCGCTGGAGGGTCTCGGCGATGTCCCGGTTGTGCTCGAACCTGCGGGCGTTCTCCAGGGCGATGCTGGCGCGGCGGGTCAGTTCGATGAGCATGACGGCGTCGTCGGCGTCCCAGCCCTCGTCGGGGGCGGTGAGCGTGAGGACGCCCTGCGGGGCCCGGCGGGTCAGCAGGGGGATGCAGAGCAGGGGCCGGCCCGGGTCGAGGGCGGACGGGGGCTGGTCGTCCACGCCGGGCAGGCCGCCCGGGTGGTCGGCGGCGTACTGGGGGCGTTCGCGACGGGCGGCGACGACCGCGGCGGCGGGGTGGGAGGCGCCGCGGTCGGGGCGGCTGCCCTCCGCACCGTCGAACAGCCAGACGTCGACGGCGCGGGCGTAGCGCGGGACCAGCAGGGCGGGCAGCAGCCGCACGATGGCCTCGTGGTTGAGGGACGCGGTCAGGGCGGCGCTCGCGTCGGCGAGGAAGGTCAGCCGGCCGCGGGCCGCCTCGGCCTCCCTGCGGGCCTTCTGCTCGGCGTCGAAGAGGCGGCGCTGGGCCTGGTTGGCGGCGTCGAGTTCGGCGTGCAGGGCGAGGACGCCCTGGTTGGTCTGGTGCAGTTCCTCCCGGTGGAAGGCGACGAGGGCCTCCTGCTCGTCGAGCCGTTCCAGCAGCAGGGCGGTGTCCTCGTCGGCGCCGAACAGGGCCTCGGCCAGGGCGGCCGGGTCGTCTCCGTCGGTGTCGCCGTCGGAGAGGTCCACGTCCTCGGCGCAGGAGATCGCCGTGCGCCAGGGCCGGCGGGGGTCCTCGGGGCGGCGTCCCTCCGCCTCCACCTCGATGACGAACTCGCCGCCGCCGGGCATCGGGGTGGCCGTGACGCCGACCCGCCAGACCCCGCCCTTGGTGAGGCACTGCCGCAGATGCGCGGTGAACGTCGTGACCATACGGGTGCGTTCGACCGTGCTGATCCCGCACGCGGCCGCCAGCCGCGCCGCGGCGATACGGACTCGCGCGGCGTCGGTGACGGTGCGGACGGACCAGGTTCGGATCATGAGGAGGGGTCCGGAGGGCTGGGGCTCAGTACGGCGACAGCGGTGTCGTCGCGCACCGGCCGGGCTGAGCTGCTGGCGTCCCGCACGATGGAGGCGGCGACGACGGCGGGGTCGAGCAGGGGTGGACCGCCGGTGGCGGGGCCGGGGCTCCAGCGGCTCGGCAGGCCGTCGGAGTGCAGGACGAGGAGACTGTCCGGGGTCCAGGGCTCCTGGTGCTGGTGCAGATGCGTGGGGAGGTGGGCGCCGACGATCCCGGGACGCGACACCAGTCCGTGCCAGGTGTCCTGCCGACGCAGCCGGGCCCCCGCGTTTCCCACCCCGGCAAAATACAACTGCCCCGCTGTGACGTCGAGTTGGGCCACGGCGACGGCCGCGCCCCGGGTGTCGCGCAGCGCGGTGTGCATCCGCCGCAGCAGGTCGGCCGGCGGGAGGTGGGCCGCCTGGTGCAGGGCGTGCGCGGCCGCCGAGGAGGCGCGGGCCGCCTGGGGGCCGTGGCCGAGCCCGTCGGCCAGCATCAGCGTGACGCGGTCGGCGGTGCGCACGCACGTCCAGGCGTCGCCGGAGAACTCGCCGCCGGCCAGCGGGACGTTGACGCCGCCGGCCCGTACCGGGACCGGCGGGGGGTACGGGCCGGTGCCGGGCGGGGTGGAGCCTATCCTCGCCATGACGACCGTGCCCCGGCCGGGCACGCTGTGCAGGCCGAAACCGTCGGCGGTGCGCCGGCAGGTGCCAAGGCCCGCGCCGAGGGAGTGGGCGGTCGTGAAGCCGTCCCGCAGCGCCGTCTCGACGTCGGCGATGCCGGGGCCGTGGTCGACGGCCAGGATCTGCACCAGCCGGAGGTCGTCGTCGCCGTACGCCGGTGCGGGCGGGCCGACGAGGTCGAGCAGGACGCGTCCGCCGCCGGCGTGCTTGAGGAGGTTGGTCGCCAGTTCGGTGGCCACGAGTTCCGCGGCGGCGACCCGTTCCCCGGGCAGCCGGGCACGCCCGGCCGCGTCCCGGGCCGCGACGCGGACGTCGCGGACGCGGGTCGAGTCGTGCACCGGCACCTCCCAGACGCGGGGCATCAGGAGCCCTCGCGCGGCCGGGGCGGCCCGGCGACCCACGACGTCACCGTGACGGTGGTGCCGCGGCCGCGGGCGCTGTCGACGGAGAACTCGTGCACCAGGCGCCGGGCGCCGGGCAGCCCCATGCCCAGCCCTTCGCCCGAGGTGTAGCCGTCGGAGAGCGCCTGGTCGAGGTCCGCGATGCCGGGGCCGTCGTCGCTGAAGACGAGGCGCAGCCCCCGTACGCCGCCCTCGGTCACCGCCGCGCACTCCATCCGGCCGCCGCCGCCGTGGACGAGGGCGTTGCGCGCCAGCTCGCTGGCCGCGGTGACCAGCTTGGTCTGCTCGACCAGGCTGAACCCGAGCTCGGCCGTCATCTGCCGCACATGCTGCCGGGCCCGGACCAGGTCGAGGTCCGAGGTCAGGGGCAGGCAGGCGGAGACACTTCCGGTGTGGGTCACGGGCGCTCCCGGCGGGCGCCGGCGGTCCGGGGCAGGGGCGCGACCTCGGCCCCGAGCAGGTTCATGGCCTCCTCGGTGCTCAGGGCGGTGCGCAGCCCCGGCAGGGTGAGTCCCAGTTCGACCAGGGTGATGGCGACGGCGGGACGCATCCCGGCGACGACGGTCTGCGCGGCCAGCAGCCGGGTCATCGCCGCGATGTCGCTGAGCACACGGCCCATGAAGGAGTCGACGATCTCGACGCCGGAGAGGTCGATGACGACGCCGGTGACCGCGTCGTCGGAGACGGTCCGGCCGATGTCCTGCCGCAGTCTCTCGGCCGTGCTGTCGTACAGGTCGCCCTGGAGGGTGACCAGCAGGATGCCGCCGAGGCGCAGGACGGGGACGTAGCCGTCGGGTGGCGGGGCGGCCGCGCCGGTCATCGCGGCTCCGCGACGGGGCCGGCGGACGGCACGATGTGCGCGCCCTGCTGCTGGAGGGCGTAGGCCAGGGCGTCCGCGAGGCTGGCGCGGGTGAGGATCGAGCTCAGGTCGATGCCGAGGTGGACGATGGTCTGCGCGATGGCGGGGCGGATGCCGGAGACGATGCACTCGGCGCCCATCAGGCGGGCCGCCGCGACGGTCTTCATCAGGTGCTGCGCCACCAGCGAGTCGACGGTGGGCACGCCGGTGATGTCCAGGATCGCGATGCGCGCGTGCTGCTCGACGATGGCGTCCAGCAGGGTCTCCATGACGACCTGGCTGCGCGCGCTGTCGAGGGTGCCGATGAGCGGGACGGCGACGATGCCCTCCCACAGCTTGATGACGGGCGTGGCGATCTCCAGCATCTCCAGCCGCTGCCGGTTGATGAGGTCCTGGCCCGCGACGGTCGTCGTCTCCAGCATGACCAGCCGCAGGGTGCCCATCAGCACCGCGAGGACGGTGGTGCACTCGCGGACGTGGTCGGCGGGCGCGCCGGAGAGCTCGTCGAGCAGCAGCTCGGTGACGGGCGGGCGCAGCGCCTCCATCTCCGTGGAGATCTGCCCCGTGGTGGCACCGGCTCGGGCGCGGGCGTGCGCGGTGCGCGCGAGCTGTTCGCGGACCACGGCGAAGCCGTCGGCCTCCAGGTCCTCGATGCGTCCGGACGCGGCGACCGCGGCCAGGGCCTCGACGACGGCGCGGCCGGCCTCGACCGCCTCGTCCCGGGAGACGGTGAACACGGTGCGGAACACCGCGGCGTCGGCCCAGCGCTGGGCGATCTGCTCGCGTCGCTCCCGCAGGAAGGCGGCCACCTCCTGCGTCGGATCGGTCCTGTCCTCTGCGGTGTGCTGTTCCGGCACGAAGTTCCCTCCTCGTTGGTTGTGCGCTGCCCCGACCCTACGGGGAAGCCGTGCTGCCCGGTCAGGGCACCTCGGGCGGCCCGAACCAGTCGAGGCACACCACGAGCGCGTCGTCGGCGGGTTCGGTCCCGCCGCGGTGGCCGGCCAGTTCCCGCAGGACAGCCCGGGGCACCTCGGCGGCGGGCAGCAGGCTGGTGGAGACGATGGCGCGGGCCAGGGCGCGCTCCCCGTACTCCTCCCCGCCGGGGGCGCAGACGGCGTAGACACCGTCGCTGGCGAACACGAGCCGGTCGCCGGGCGCGAGATCGACCTCGTGGGCGACGTAGTCCGTCTCCTCGAACATGCCGAGCGGGAGCTGCGCCTCCAGGTCGACGGGGGTGACGGTGCGGCCGCGCAGCCGCATCATCCGCGGGGACCCGGCGTCGACGACCCGCAGCCGTCCGGTGCGCAGTTCTAGTTCGACGAGCAGGACGGAGATGTACGCCTCCCCCCGGTACTGGGCGAAGACGGCCTGGTCGGCGAGGGCGGCCTGGTCCTCGACGGAGAGGCCGGCCCGGCGCGCGTTGCGCAGCGCGTTGATGCCGAGGTTGGTCAGCAGGGACGCCTCGATGCCCTCGCCCATGCCGTTGGTGACGTAGAGCATCAGCCGGTCGGCGTCGGCGGACCAGTCGAAGTTGTCGCCGTAGATGGCGTAGGCGGGCTCCAGCTGGGCACCCAGGGCGTACTCGGGGCCCGCGCAGGACCGTCCGGGAAGGAGCTGCCACTGCATCTCGGCGGCGAGGGTGAGCCGGTCGGCGCGCCGGGCGCGCATGTAGAGATCGGTGTCCCGGTCGGCGACGACGATCTCGTGCCCGAGCACCTGGGCGATGTCGGTGAGCTCGCCGCGGGCCTGCTCGGCCCGGTCGGAGGAGGACATCGTGACGGTGAGCACCCCGAGGCGGTCGCCGCGCACGGTCACCGGCAGATGCAGACGCGCGTCGCCCCCGGCGAGCTTCTCGACGAACGGCTCCTGCGCGCCGAAGGCCCGTCCGGCGCTGCTGCCACGGGCCGGGACCGACTCGGCCGGAGCGCCGGCCGAGCGGACCCGCTGGAGAGAGACGAGGGCGTAGTCGGCCAGGTAGAGCTCGACGGACGTCGCGCCGTACTCGGCGCGCACCACGTCGCGGACCGCGTCCACGAGCCGGTGCGGGGCCGCGGAGCGCAGCGCCCGCTCGGCTGCCATGAATCTGTTCACGATGTCGGATCGGCCATCCTCGTCACGGTGACGGCTGCGGGCCCCCGCGTCACCGCGGGAACCGCCGTCGGTCCCTCTTGTCCGTATCTATCGTTTCGCACGTAGTGCCCGAAGCCGCGGGCTGACAGCATCCGCCAAGCCTGCAAGAGTGGGGCCGTGACTTCCTCCTATGCCCATCCGCGGCCGGACGAGGTGGCACACATGACCTCCGAGGCCGCCGAGTTGCTGGAGGTCCTGTGGGGCCGCGCCTCGACGGCTCCGGTGTCCGCCTCCCAGATCCGGGTGCTGTTCATCCTGGAGCACAGCGACGGCATCAATCTGCGCATGCTCGCGGAGGCGCTCGGCTCCACTCCGCCGTCGACGAGCCGGCTGTGCGACCGGCTGCAGGCGGTGGGTTTCGTCGAGCGGGAGACCAGCGCCGCCAACCGCAGGGAGCTGCGGCTGCATCTGAGCCGGCGCGGGCGCACGTTCCTGGCGGAGCTGCGGGCTCGGCGGGAGGCCGCCCTGCAGTCCGTCCTGGAGCAGATGCCGGTCGCGAAGCGGCACGCGCTGCTGGAGGGCCTGGAGGCCTTCTGCCTCGCGGCGAGCGCGGAGATCCACGAGGGCGACGAGGCGTCCGACGCCCGAAGCGCCTGACACCCGGCGCCCGGTGACCGGGCCGGGGCAGGACGGGGTCCGCGCCACCGGACGGCGGCGCGGACCGGCGTTGCTGAACGGCACGTCCCACACCCCTCCCGCGCTATGACTCGCTCACTCTGTTGCCTCATGGCCATAGTTGTCAAACGGCAACTGTTGGGCCTGCGGGCGCGACGGCGCCCGGCCGGACCGGCCGCCGGAAGGGCGGCGCTCAGTCCTCGGCCGGGGGCTCCGGGGCCGCGGGGCCGCCGGAGTCCGCCACGGCCAGCGCCTCCTCCACGCTCTCCACGATCGGGACGGTGATGCTGACCCCGGTCAGGTCCATGATGCGCCGCACCGCGGGAGTAGGGGAGATCACGTACACCCCGCCGGGGATCTCCCGCACCTCCTGGTAGGCCCGCAGCACGATGTTCATGCCCGACGAGTCCATGAAGGGCACACCGGCGATGTCGAGCAGGAAGTGGCGCCGGCCGTGATGGAGCTGGTTGGCCAGGTGGTGCTGCAGCTCGGTGGCCGTATCCATGTCCAGGTCGCCCTCCACCGTCAGCAGCACGGCATCCTCCCTGGGCACTTCCACCTTGATCGACAAGGGATTCTGGGCAATGGACACGAGTACCTCCCACAGGATTGGCGATCGGGACGGGTGCCCCGACCGGCCGATTCGATGCATCACGGAACCGCTATGACGTCGACGCGTTCCGCACGGCCGTCTACCCCCGGATCCTCCCCGTACACGGACCAGATCCGAGGTACCCCCTGCCAGGTGACCCCGATGGCCCGACCTGCGCGGACGTGGGCCGCGACCGGTTTGACCCGCGAGCGTCTGGTCACGCGAAAAGGGAGGGAACGTCACAGATCGTGGAGGAGGAAGGAACGGTTCCGCCCGTCCGGTACGGACGCCCCGGCGGTCCCCCGTCCTTCCGCCCTCCGTTCAGGGGAGCGACAGGATGAGTCAGGAACAAGGAGCCGGTGGCACCACCGGCCCGGCCGGCGGCCACCCGCACCACGGTCCGCTCAACCCGGCCGAGGCGCGGGGAGCCGTGCGGCGCGCCCTCGCGCAGCGGCCGTCCGGCCAGGGCGCCCCGTACACCCCCGACACGCTGTCGGACGCGCTGCTCGTCGCCTCGGAGCTGACGACCAACGCCATGCTGCACGGCGGCGGGGTCACCGACTTCGACGTGGAGGTCGTCGGCGAGAACCTCTACCTGTCCGTGTGCGACAGGGAGCGGCGGCGGCCGGTGACGCTGGAGTCCGCCGACCGCGGGGACCGGCACCGGTGTGGGGGCCGCGGCTGGCCGATCGTGTGCCGGCTGGCCTGCGAGGTGGAGGTGGCGGACCTGCCCGCCGGCGGCAAGCGCGTCACGGCGGTGATCCCGCTGCTGGGGCCCTACCCGCACCCGGGCGGCGCCTGACCCCGCACATGCGGGTGGGCCGCCGGCCTCGCGGCCACGGCCCACCCGTACTGCTCCTTATGACATCCCTCAGCCCGCGGTCAGGCGACCCCGGGCTCCAGCAGTCCGACCCGCAACTGCTTGATGATGCGGCTGATGAGCCGCGAGACGTGCATCTGCGAGACGCCGATCTGCTCGGCGATCTGCGACTGGGTCAGCTCCTCCACGAACCGCAGGTGGATGATCCTGCGCTCCCGGTCGTCCAGCCCCGCGATCAGCGGGGCGAGCGAGTGGAAGTCCTCCACCAGCTCCAGCGACGGGTCCTCCTCGCCGAGGAGGTCCGCGAGGACCGACTCGCCGCTCTCCGCGTCACCGGAGACGGCGGCGTCCAGCGAGGCCGACTGGTAGCAGTTGGAGGCCTTGCGGGCCTCGATGACCTCTTCCTCCGACAGCGACATCAGCTCGGACAGCTCACGCGTGGTCGGCGTCCGGCCGAGCCGGGAGCTGAGCTCCTCGGTGGCCTTGGCCAGCTCCACCCGCGCCTCCTGCAGACGGCGCGGCACGTGGACCGCCCAGCTCGTGTCACGGAAGAAACGCTTGATCTCACCGACGATGTACGGCACGGCGAACGTCGTGAACTCGACCTCGCGGGAGATCTCGAACCGGTCGATGGCCTTGATCAGACCGATCGTGCCGACCTGGACGATGTCCTCCAGCGAGTCCCCGCGGGCACGGAAGCGGGAAGCCGCGTACCGCACGAGGGACAGGTTCATCTCGATCAGGGTGTTGCGTACGTACTGGTATTCGTGCGTGCCCTCTTCCAGGATGTCCAGTCGATCGAAGAACTGACGCGACAGCTCGCGTGCGTCCTGGGGCTTCACCCGCGACGGGTCCTCGATCAGCGGCAGCGCCGCCTCCGTCGCGTCCGTCTCCTGTGCCGTGGCCGTTGCCTGCGCCACCGTCACGGCTGCCATGCCGCCCTCCCGATGCCGGAACCTGTTGTCGTACCCCCGGATGCCCCCGATCTCGCGGGCCAATCCCGCGAAAACGAAGAACTTCGAGGAACTTTTCGAACGTGGTGACTTCCCACCGGAAGCCACGCCCGGATGCATCCACCATACGATGCGCGCACGCCCGGGGACCCGGCCGGTCCGGCCCGAAGATTTCCCTCCCCCTTCTTCTGCGTGTGCGCTGTTTGCACCCCCTGACCCGGGGCATGCGGGGATTCGTGCTTCGGACCAGAGGCGCGCCGGTGCGAACGAGGTGAGCCGCTCCGCGGCCGCCGCGCCCCGTGCACCGTTTCCACACGCACATCCCTGAGAACGCCGTTCAGGAGCTGCTACATGCTGGTTGAAACGTCCGCACATGGTTCCGACCTCCCCACCCGCCCCCGCGTCTCCGGCGGACGCGTCCACGACGACGCCCCCGACACCGCGAGCGGCTTCGTCCGTCTGGCCGAGCTGCCGGAGGGGCCCGAGCGGAACGCGCTCCGCGACGAGCTGACCCGGGCCTGGCTGCCCATGGCCCACCGCATCGCCGGCCGCTTCCGCAACCGCGGGGAGTCGCTGGAGGACCTGCGCCAGGTCGCCGCGCTCGGCCTGGTCAAGGCGATCGACCGGTACGAGCCGGGCCGCGGCGCCTTCGAGAGCTACGCCGTCCCCACCATCACCGGTGAGATCAAGCGGCACTTCCGCGACCGGATGTGGGCCCTGCGGGTCCCCCGCCGCGTCCAGGAGCTGCGCAACAAGGTGCGGATCGCGCGCCGTGAGCTGACCGAGTCCGGGTCGGGGGCCACCGCGTCCGTCGCGGACATCGCCGCCCACACCGGGCTCACCGAGGACGAGGTCAACGCGGGCCTGGAGGCGCTGGAGAGCTACAGCACGCTCTCCCTGGACGCCGAGATGTCCGCGAGCGAGGACGGCTTCAGCCTCGCCGACACGATCGGCGGCTGCGAGGAGGCGTACGACGTGGTCATCGACCGGGAGGCGGCGAAGGAGGGGCTGCGCCGGCTTCCGGAGCGCGAGCGGACCATCCTCTACATGCGGTTCTTCGAGGACATGACGCAGAGCCGCATAGCCGAGCAGCTCGGGATCTCCCAGATGCACGTCTCACGGCTGATCAGCCGGTGCTGCGCGAAGGTGCGGGCCGAGGTGCTCGACCAGGACGCCCGGCCGCAGCGCCGCGGCGGAGGCCGGGCCGGATGAGGCCCGCTCCCCTCCCCCGTACGACGACTTCATCCGAGGAGAGCACACCGATGCTGACGCCCCACCCGACGCTGCTGCGCCGGCTCGTCGACGAGTACGAGACGCTCATGGCGCGGCAGGACCCCGGCGAGGGTCACGGGCGGCGCGATGTGCGGGCCCAGGACCTGGCGTACACGCTGTGCGTGTCGACCGGGACCCGCGAGGTGGGACAGGCACTGGAGACGGCACGCCATCTGCTCGCGGCGTCGATGGACGAGGCCGCGGCGCGCGGCACGGCGGCAGCCGTGTAGCCCCGCGCCGGCACGGACGAACGGTCACGAACGAAGGGAGCCATGTGGGCACCGACGGAATCTGGTCCTACCCGCCCGGCAGCGGGCACCGGGAAGGGCTCGCGCTCACCGGGTTCAGGGTCGAGGCGACGGACGGCGTCATCGGGCACGTCGACCGGCAGGCCGACGACACCGGCCGGCGCCATCTGATCGTCGACACGGGCGCCTGGGTGTTCGGCCGGAGCCTCCTGGTTCCCGCGGGCATGGTCACGGGCGTCGACGAGCGGGCGCGGACCGTCACGGTGGCGTGCACCCGCGCCGAGGCGAAGGACGCTCCCCGGTTCGAGACGGACCGTGAGACCCGGGAACCGGGCTATCTGGCCGCTGTCGGCGCGTACTACGCGACGCTGTCCCATGCTTCACGGACTTCGGGGTAGCAGGGTGGTCATGCACGGAAACGGGACGAGGGGCGCGGGACGACCGTGCCGGGAGGATGGTGACGTGACCACAGCCGCGCGGCACCGGGTGCGCGCCCGGAACGCCCAGCAGGTCGGGCGCGGGGCGCGCACCACGGGCGGGCGATCGTGAGGCCGGCGGAGCACCGGCCGGCCGGGGACGGCGGCACGCTGCGTTTCCGGCCGGCCGAGATCGGCAGCGCGGCCTCGGCACGCGGCTTCGTGAAGTCGGTCGTCGAGGAGCACGCGCGCACCTCCCCCGTGGACGAGCGCGCCGTCATGGATCTGATGCTGGTGGTGTCGGAACTGGTCACCAACGCGATCCGGCACGGCGACGGCCTCGCCGGGTTCGAGGTGGCCGTGGAGAGCGGGGGTCTGCGGCTGCGCGTGCACGACTACAGCGACACCGTGCCGGCGGCCGCCTTCGGACCGGGCACGCTGCCGCAGACGCACGAGGGCAGCGGATACGGCTGGCCGCTGATCATCCGGCTGACGCGGGAGATCCGGATCGACCGCCGCCGTGAGGGAGGAAAGACGGTCAGCGTCCTGGCACCGCTGACGTGACCGTCCGTCCCGCCGCCGGGCGGCCCTCCTTCGGGACGGTCACGCGGCACCGCTCACCAGGGCAGGAAGGCGTGGACGTCCTTGCCGTCCTCGCGCACCACCACGCTGACCTGGTCGCACAGCGTGTGGATGAGATACCAGCCGATGCCTCCGCCCTTGCCCGTCCCGGGGTGGAAGGGACGCGGCGCCGGCGGTGTGGTGCTGGTGTCGCCGAGCGTCACATGGACGCCGTCGAACGCCTTGCGCATGGTCAGTTCTATCGGTCCCGGCGCGTACTGGATGGCGTTGGAGACGAGCTCGCTCACCACCAGCAGGATGTCGTCCCGGTACTCCGGGGTCGCGGGGGGCGAGGCCCGCGCGAGCGTCGTCAGATACTGCTCCGCGCCCAGACGCGCACGCGTCACATCGCCGAACCCCCCGTCGAAGCGGGCCCCCCACTCCTGTGCCTGTTCCATAGACGGCTTGTTGCCGCCGTCCTGTGATTCGGTCGCCATCACACCTTCTTCGGCCCCGTCCGCCGTTTCGGCCGCGGTGACTTGTCCTTGCTGCTTCCTCCGCTGCTGGTTCCCAACGAGAGCGCGGATACGCGTCCCGAACCAGGTGCAGCCTGCCAGGTTCCCCGGCGGCGGGGTGCTCACACAGGACACCGAGTGCCATCACCGGGCAACTCGGGCGCTACCCCTCCGGCCGGACGGCGTCGCCCACGGTGTAGATGTCCTTCACCTTCACCTCGGTCACCGCGCGCCCCTCGGGGAACACCGCCCGCCAGTCGCCGATCACATGCAGTTCGTCGGTGCCCATGGCGCGGACGACGATCAGGCCCTCGTCGTAGGCGCGGTGCGCCTTCCACCACAGGTTCACGAACGCCTGGGAGCGGATCAGGTGCATCCAGTCGGTGCGGTACAGCTCCCGGTTGTAGTTCGACTCCCCCATCGTGGAGACGAATTTCGCGTACATGGCCTTCACGTACTCCTGCGTGACCTCGTCGCCCTCGGCGATCGCCCGGTCGCGGGCGTCCTTCAGCAGGACCCGGAACTTCTCCAGCAGGTTCTCGGTGGCCCCGGAGGTCCATGACTCGTGGATCACGGGCGGGTCGCACAGTCCGTACCGGGGTCCGGAGAGCCGTTGCAGCAGGCGCAGCGTCGGCTCGGTGACCCACAGGGGACCCGGTTCGTCCCGGTTGCCGATCGGATTGGGCAGATAGGCGCCGTGCTCCCACTCGGGCGGGGTGACGAGGTGCACGCCGGCGCGGCGCCGGTCGTGGTGGTCGCCGGTGGAGTGCTCGAGCCGGCCGATCGGCAGATGGGTCTTGAGGGCGGAGAGATAGGCGCCGTTGACGTCGAGCGCGGTCACCTGGTGCTCGCCGGGCGGGAGCGTGGGCCGGGTCCACTTGGGCCGGGCCTCCCAGATGTCGTCGGCGCTGCGGGCCGTGGGCTTGCGCAGGACGTCGGGCAGCCAGGGGTGGGCGACGACGTCGTACCGGCCGCCCTTGCGGGTCCGGTCCAGCAACGCCATGGCGTCCGGGATGGCCCGTCTGACCAGGGCGGCGGTGGCGGCCTCGACGTCCCCGGAGTGCTGATCGAGGGCGGCCGCGACGGCGGCGGCGATCGGGTCCGGGGTCTCGCCCGTACGCAGCCGCCGTCCGGCCGGGACGACCTTCTGGGGGCGCGGGACGGTGGCGGGCTCGGAGCGGGGCTCCTCAGGCGGAGGGGTCCGCTCTGCTTGCGTGCCGCACTCGGCGGGATCGAGGTGCTGCGGGAAGCCCTCCACCTGGTGCCGGGCGGGCCGGCCGCACAGGACGCAAGGGCGGGGGGCGGCCAGTTCGTCCCCGTCGCCCGCGCCGCTCGTGGCGGCGGAGGGCGCCGCCGGGGTGGGGGCGGGCTGGGGCGGGGGGTCGGTGGCCGGTGGCGTGGAGCCGGCGGCCAGTTTCGTGCGGGCGCCTTCCAGGAAGTAGGCGTACTTCTCGCGGACCTCGCCGCTCGGGTCCCGGCCGGACTCCCAGCCCGCGATCGTGGACGGTCCGACGCCGAGGGCCTGCGCCAGCTGGGGCCGGGACAGGCCCAGCTCCTCCCGCAGGGCGCGGCGCTCCGGCACCGGCGGCAGCGGGACCTCTTTCCTGGCCCCGGCGAGCAGAGCGTCGATCGCGTCGAAGTCGGTCATCGGGCCACCCCGTCCGTCACGTTCGCGCGCGTGGGCCCGGCCGGGCGGGCCGGCCTGCGGCGCCGCTCGGCGGGCAGGGCCTCGGTGGCGCGGGTCGGTCCCGCGAGGAGGTCCAGCACGTCGATGCCGTAGTGCGCGGCGACGACGTCGCAGTCGGCCAGGCTCCAGACGGCCGCCCCGGACTGACGCCGGCTCACCTGGGCCTGGCTGACACCGAGTGCCGCCGCGAGGGCGGTCTGCGACTCACCGGTGGCGTGCAGGAGCGCGGCGACCGCCGCCCGCGCCCGCTCGTCGAGACCCATACGCATGGGGGCGACTCTAGCGCGCCGTGCTCATGCCTCATGCGTACGGCGCATGCCGGTCGCCGTCCGACCGGTGCGGGGGCGGCGGAGCCCGGTGGCTGACCTATCTTGGCGCCATGCAGGCATACACGATCGGTCAGGCGGCGCGGCTGCTGGGCGTCAGTCCGGACACCGCCCGGCGCTGGGCGGACGCGGGCAGGGTCGCCACCCATCGCGACGAGAGCGGCAGACGGCTCATCGACGGCAAGGACCTCGCCGCCTTCTCCGTGGAGCTCGCGCGCTCCGGCGCGGGCGAGGAGGCGCCCTCCTCCACCTCGGTGCGCAACGCCTTCCCCGGGATCGTCACCGCGATCAAGCTGGGGGACGTGGCGGCCCAGGTGGAGATCCAGGCCGGACCGCACCGGCTGGTGTCGCTCCTGACCCGGGAGGCGGTGGAGGAGCTGGGTCTGGAAGTGGGCGTGGAGGCCACCGCGCGCGTGAAGTCGACGAATGTCCATGTCGACCGCGCCTGAGCCGGCCGGGCGTTTCATGCGAACGCACATGCGAGGCCGGTGAGCCGGGGCACCGGCTCATGCGAAGCGACAAGGGTCCTGCCCCTCGCATCTGCGTCAGTATCATCGGCGGCGTACGCGTGCGTGATCGAGGAAGCGCAGCCCGAGGGAGTGGAGGAGGCCGCCATGGAGAAGGACGTCCGCGGTCCCCGGGCCACCTCTCGGCGGCGCCTGCGGGTGGGCCGCGCGGCTCCGCTGCCCCTGCTCGTGCCGGCGCTGATCGGGGTGGCGTTCCTCGTCCTGCCGCTGGCGGCCCTGCTCGTACGCGCCCCCTGGCGGAGCATGCCCGAGCTGCTGACCAGCACCGAGGTGTGGCAGGCGCTACGGCTGTCCCTGGTCTGCGCGACGGCGGCGACCGCGGTGAGCCTGGTCGTGGGCGTGCCGCTGGCCTGGCTGCTGGCACGCGTGGAGTTCCCGGGGCGGCGGCTGGTGCGGGCCCTGGTCACCCTGCCGCTGGTGCTGCCGCCCGTGGTCGGCGGTGTGGCGCTGCTGATGGCCCTCGGCCGCAACGGTGTGGTGGGGCGTCTGCTGGACGACTGGTTCGGGGTGACGCTGCCGTTCACCACGGCGGGCGTGGTGGTGGCCGAGGCGTTCGTGGCGATGCCGTTCCTCGTCATCAGCGTGGAGGGCACCCTGCGGGCCGCCGACCCGCGCTTCGAGGAGGCCGCCGCGACCCTGGGCGCCTCCCGGTTCACCGCGTTCCGCCGGGTCACGCTGCCGCTGGTCGCACCCGGCATCGCGGCGGGCGCCGTGCTCGCCTGGGCGCGGGCGCTCGGCGAGTTCGGGGCGACCATCACCTTCGCCGGCAATTTCCCCGGCCGGACCCAGACCATGCCGCTCGCCGTGTACCTGGCCCTGCAGAACGACCCGGAGGCGGCGGTCGCGCTGAGTATCGTCCTGCTCGCGGTGTCCGTCGCGGTGCTCGCGGGGCTGCGGGACCGCTGGATGACCGCCTCATGACCGCGGCGGCACACGACGGCACGCCCGCACGCGGCGGCGAGGGCCTGGACGCGCGTCTGGTCGTGGAGCGGGACGCCTTCCGTCTCGACGTGGCGCTGCGCGCCGCGCCCGGTGACGTGGTCGCGCTCCTCGGCCCGAACGGGGCCGGCAAGACGACCGCTCTGCGCGCGCTGGCCGGTCTGGTCCCGCTGTCGGCCGGGCATCTGCTGCTGGACGGCGCCGACCTCGGCCGTACGCCGCCCGAGGGCCGCCCGGTCGGGGTCGTCTTCCAGGACTATCTGCTCTTCCCGCATCTGTCCGCGCTGGACAACGTGGCGTTCGGGCCGCGCTGCCGGAAGGTCCCCAAGGCCGCCGCCCGTGCGCAGGCCGCCGCGTGGCTGGAGCGGATGGGGCTCGCCGAGCACGCCGCGAGCAGACCGCGCCGGCTGTCCGGCGGGCAGGCCCAGCGGGTCGCGCTCGCCCGCGCCCTGGCGACCCGTCCGCGGCTGCTTCTCCTCGACGAGCCGCTCGCCGCGCTCGACGCCCGCACCCGGCTCGACGTACGGGCGCAACTGCGTCACCACCTCGCGGACTTCGAGGCGGTCGCCGTCCTGGTCACCCATGATCCGCTGGACGCCATGGTGCTGGCCGACCACCTCGTCGTGATCGAGGACGGGCGGGTCGTCCAGGAGGGCGGCCCGGCCGACATCGCGCGGCATCCGCGCAGCGACTACATCGCCCGGCTGGTCGGCCTGAACCTCTACCGGGGCGAGGCGGACGGGCACACCGTACGGGTCGACGGCGGGCCGGCGGTCACGACCACCGAGGAGCTGACCGGCCCCGTCTTCGTCGCGTTCCCGCCCGGTGCGGTGACCCTGCACCGGGAGCGGCCCACGGGTTCCAGCGCCCGCAATCTGTGGCGCTGCGAGGTGGCCGGTCTGGAGACGCACGGCGACCAGATCCGCGCGGCGCTCTCCGGTGAACTCCCGCTGGCCGCCGACCTGACGACGCTCGCCGCCGCCGAGCTGGGCCTGCGCCCCGGCGCGACGGTCTGGGCCACGGTCAAGGCGACCCAGACCCACGCCTACCCGGCCTGAGACCCGGCGGCGGGCGGTGGCCCCTCTGGCATGCTGGGCGCGTGCTCGAGCCGTCGCCCGTCTCCCCGGACGCCCCCGCCCGTGTCCGCAGCCCGCTGCTGACCCAGCGGTGGCTCGATCTCGCCTTCCTGCACTGGGCGGTCGAGCCCGGCACCGTGGCCGGGCTGCTGCCGCGCGGCACCGTCCCCGACACGTACGACGGGGCGACCTACGTCGGTCTGGTCGCCTTCCGGATGCATCGCGTCGGCTGGCTCGGGCTGCCCGGGGTGCCGTACCTGGGGACGTTCCCGGAGACCAATGTGCGGCTCTACTCGGTCGACGCGCACGGGCGGCGCGGGGTGGTGTTCCGCTCCATGGACGCCTCCCGGCTGATCCCGGTCGTCATGGGGCGCGTCGGCTTCCGGCTGCCGTACCTGTGGTCGCGGATGTCCGTGCGGCGGGCGGGCGACACCGTCACGTACGCCAGTCGCCGACGGTGGCCGGGACCGCGCGGCGCCTCCAGCCTCGTCACCGTCCGCGTCGGGGAGCCGATCGCGGAGCCTACGGGGCTGGAGCACTTTCTGACGGCCCGTTGGGGCATGCACAACGCCTTCTTCGGCGGGTCCGGACCGTCGGCCTATCTACCGAACGACCATCCCCGCTGGCCCCTGCACCGCGCCGAGGTCCTCACCTGCGAGGAGGACCTGATCACGGCGGCCGGTCTGCCCGCGCCCGCCGGCGACCCGGTCAGCGTGCTCCACTCCCCCGGCGTGCCGGTCCGCCTGGGCCGTCCGGCGCGCCCGGCGGGACTGCCCACTCCCTAGGTTGTTCGGCACGAAGGGCCCGGACCGGTGTCCCGGTCCGGGCCCTTCGTCGATGCGTCGGCGCCTACGTCAGCGGGCGTGACGCCTCGTGCGCATGAGCACCACGAACCCGGCGATCAGCAGCACCGCTCCGCCCGCTGCGGGCCAGAGCGAGGTGCCGGTCTCGGCGAGGTCGCCGCCGACCGCCTGCGCGCGCGCACCGCCCGTGAGGGAGTCGGTGTCGCTCGTCGGGGGCTGGGTCTGCGCCGGGGTGCCGATGACCTCCGCCTCGTCGTCGCCCGCGTCGTTCCCGGCGTCCGGCCGGCCGCTGGACTTCGGCTCCACCGTGGCGGACCCGGTCGGCTCGTCGTCCTGCCCGGTGCCGGGGTTGGCGTCGTCCCCGTTGCCGGCGCCGCCCTCACCACCGTCGTCGTTCTTGCCGCCGTCGGCCTGGCCGCCGTCGTCGTTCTTGCCGTCGTCGGGCCGGCCGGTCCCCGGGGCGTCGGTCGTGGGGGCCTGCGTGGCGGGCGGCTCCGTCTGGTCGTCGCCCTTGCCGCCGCCGTTCCCGCCGTCGCCGCCGCCGTTGTCGGCCGGCGGGGTGCTGGGAGCCTGGGTCGGCTCCTCCTGGTCACCGCCGCCGTTGCCACCGCCGCCATTGCCACCGTCGCCGCCGGCGCCGACACCGCAGGTGCGGCCCGCGTTGATGCAGTCGACCATCTCGCTCATCAGCTTCTCGTCGAAGACGTTGATGAAGTCGCCGTGGTCGGTGACGGGCTTGTGCAGCTGCTCCGGGAAGGAGTCCACGGCGAACAGCGGGGTGGTCCTGCCGCCGTCCTGGAGGCTGGGCGCGTCGACGTCGTACACGATCCGCTGCACGAGCTGCGGGATGGCCTTGAAGCCGTTCGCGCAGCTGCCGTCGGCCGCGGCGAACGCCACGTGGGTACGGTGGTTGGCGCTGTCGATGTTCTGGCCGTCCCAGCAGCTCTGGAACTTGAAGGTGCGCACCACGTCACTGCCCTTCGGGCACAGCGGGTACTTGTCCTTCAGCTGCCGGTCCTCGAACCCGGTGCAGCTCCAGGAGGCGTTGGCGTTGGCCGGGCCGTTGACGAACGCCTTGGCGTCGCCGGTGATGATGCGCAGCAGGCGCGGCATCTCGGTGACCTTGCTCTGCGGGTTGCCCACGAAGTTCAGCGTCACCTCCTTGGCCCGGACGATCTCACCGGCGTTGCCCTCGATGCCGCCGCCGGGCTTGTCCGCGTCCCGCTCCTGCTTGCCGTTCTGCAGGCGCAGCACGGGCCAGTAGTACGTGGACTTGTCGCTCTGGTCCACGCAGCTGGTCTCGGCGTTGGCCAGGTCCTCGTCGCTCGCGAAGGCGGAGTTGGACTGGTTGCCGATGTAGTCGTGGAAGTGGTGGGCGCCGTTGGAGACGCCGGGGGCCACGATCACGTTGTCCGAGTTGAACAGCCCGTTCTCGTTGACGCCACAGCTGGTGGCGAAGGTGCCGCGGGAGCCGCCCTTGCGCACGGCCGGCTGGGAGACGTTGGGCTGGACGGACTTGATGTCCACGTAGTCCTCGGCGACGGGTCCGTTGCCGGCCTGACCGCCGTTGCCGTTCTGGCCGTTGCCGCCGTTCCCGGCGTTCTCGTCACCGCCGCCGCCCTGCTGGCCGCCCTGTCCGGCGTCGCCCTGGCCGTCGCCCGGGTTCTGGGCGCCGTCGCTCGCCTGGTCGGCCGGGGCGCTGCTCTCGGGGGCGCGCAGGGTGCAGGCGGCGAGGGCGTCCAGGCCCTCGGGCCGGTCGCCCTGGCGGTCCACCGCGATGGCGATCCGCTCGATCGTCGCGGCGCGCTTCTCCTTCAGCGGGTTCATGATCGCGTTGTCGGCGAAGGCCGCGTCCTGCTCGATGGCCTGCCCGGCGTTCATCAGCCGCTGGTAGGCGTCGGCGATCTGCTGGTCCAGGAGGGCGAGTTCCTTGGCGACGTCCTCCTTCGCCCCCTCCGGCACATTCGTCAGCTTGGTGCCGACGTCCGGGCAGTCGATCGTGCCGGCCGGGGTGGACAGCGTCTGGGCGGGGTCGGTCCCGCCCTCCTCGGTGGCCGAGGCATAGACATTGGCCGCGACGAGGCCGCCACCACCCAACATCAGCGCGACCGCTGCAAAGGTCGCGCGCCGTGCGCCCGTGGGGCGTCTCCGCGTGCTGCGTCCCAAGGAATTACTCCATCGCCTCGTGGTCGGTCAGGGCATGAAAATCCCCCTGCTGTCATACGGAGGCGGTCCCAGGTGTGTTCAACCGCATCGGAAATTCTCACAAGTTTCTCAGTGCCCGGCGGTTTGAAACGCTCTGGCCTGCGTCAACGCGGGTGGATGGAGCGGGAGTCGGTCAGGGCACGAGACCCGCGGCGAGCGTGGCGCCCAGCTCCCAGCACGCCTCGATGTCGCTCTTCGCGGGTTCGCCCGTCACCGTCACCGGCTGCGCCGCGGGCTGCCAGCCGAGTCCGGTCGTGATGGCGGTGACGGCCCGCAGGGCGCCGGTGACGTCACTGCCCCCGTGCACGTAGTGCCCGAACGGGCGGCCCCGGGTGGCGTCGAGGCACGGGTAGTAGATCTGGTCGAAGAAGTGCTTCAGGGCACCGGAGATGTAACCGAGGTTGGCCGGAGTGCCCAGGAGGTAGGCGTCCGCGGCGAGCACGTCGGAGGCGGTGGCGGACAGCGCCGGGCGGCGTACGACGTCGACGCCCTCGATCTCGGGCGCGGTGGCACCGGAGACGACGGCTTCCAGCAGGGCCTGGCAGTTGGGCGACGGCGTGTGATGCACGATCAGCAAGGTGGGCACGACCGCACCCTGCCCCCGGGGGGCCGGTCCGCGCAAGCGCCACGCCCGGTGCCGGGCGGCCCTCAGCCGTCGGCGACGCTCACGCGCGCGATCGCGGAGGACAGCTCCGCCCGCAGTCCGGCGGGCAGGGGCGCGCCGCCCTGGGCGGACGCGACGAGATCCTCGGCGAGGGTGCCCGGCTCGGTGCCGGCCCCCTCGGCGGCCGAGGCGAGCACCGCCCAGGCGTCCTGGGGGCCCAGGCCGTAGTAGGCCATGAGGACGCCCCGGGCGAGGTCGACGGTGGGCCGGGTGCGCATGGCCTGCCGCAGCTGGGCGAGTTCGGTCCGCAGGTCGTGGTCGGTCACGTCCGGCGCCTCCCCGTGCTGGGGCTGCCGGGCGGCCGTGCCGGGGCCGGCCGGGGCGGGGCCGGTGAACAGGTCCCGGGTGCCGGTCAGCATGAGCAGCCGGTCGACCATGGCGCTGCTGCCGTGGAGCGCGACGGTCTTGCCGTCGGCCAGGGCTCGCCCGCGCACCGCCAGGAGGATGTTGAGCGCGGCGCAGTCGCAGAACGTGACGCCCCGCAGATCGAGATCGACGCCGCGGACCGAACGGTGCAGGGCGTCGCGGAGAATCCGCTGGAACCGGTCCGCCGCATCCAGATCCAGCTCCCCGCGGACGACCACCTTCATGCGGTCGCCCTCCGGGCACAGGGCCGCGACCAGCGGAATCGGCTCCACCACCGGCGTACCGGCGATCTCCGCATCCGTGGCGTCGCCTACGGCAGAAATGTGTACCGACGCGAGCTCGGGCATGTCCGCCTCTCCCTCAGGTCTCCCCGTCTCCCGTACAGCTTGAACCCGAACCGCAGTACACGTCAACTGATACATGAAACGCAGTACGTGTTTTTGTATACGTGAATACGAAGTCGTAAGGTAGGGCCATGGATGGAGTTCCTGAGCCGCACACCGGGTGGACGTTCCTCACCAATCACGCACGGGTGCTGGCCACGATCGCCGACAATCCGGATGTCCGCATCCGGCACATCGCGGCGCACTGCCGGCTCACCGAGCGCGCCGTCCAGAAGATCATCTCGGAGCTGGAGCGGGACGGCTACCTGTCCCACAAGCGCGAGGGGCGCACCAACACCTACCGGATCGAGTCGGGCAAGCTGCTGCGGCACCCCGCCGAGGCGGGGCTCCCGGTCGCGGCGCTGATCGGTCTGCTCATCCAGGACCACACGCAGCGCGAGACCGCGTCCGAGCAGCTGCGGGCGACGCGCTCGCCGATCCAGGTGGAGGGCTCGTCCGTCCGCGCCGAGGGCAGCTGACGGACCTCCCGGGAGCTCGCGGTCGCTCAGCGAAGGACGCGCAGGGCGCCCGGCAGGACCCGGACGGTGACCGGGAGAGTCGCGTCCACCTCGCCGTCCGCGCCGTAGGGCACGTCCCGGTCGGCGGCGATCCTTATCGCCTTGCCCCGCAGGATCTCCACCTCGGGGCGGCGCACGTGCGCGCCCGTCTTGAGCTCGTTCATCAGGGCGAAGAACAGCCGGCGCGGTGCCTGCCGGATCATCACGACGTCCAGCAGTCCGTCGTCGACGCGCGCGTCCGGCGCTATCCGGCGGCCGGAGCCGTAGTAGCCGGAGTTGGCGGCCACGACCGTGTAGCCGACGTGCAGGTGCTCGTGACCGTCGACGGTGACGCGGTAGCGGGCGGGGCGCCAGGTCGTGACGGCGCGCAGGCCGCCCGCGTAGTAGGAGGCGGCGCCGCGCAGCAGGGTGGAGGTGTTCGCGTGCCGGTTGGCCAGGGCGTCGACCCCGGCGTACACGCTGCCGAGGACGACCGTGCGCGGGTGGACGGCCGACTCGACCTCGATGGTGTCGACCGCGCGGGGCTCGTGGTCCAGCAGCACCCGGGCGAGCGCCGCCGGATCGGTCGGCAGGTCGAGGGCGCGTGCGAAGTCGTTGCCGCGGCCGGCGGGGACGAGCCCGAGCAGCGCGTCGGTGCCGCTGAGCGCGCCGCCGACACCGCCGGCCATGCCGTCGCCGCCCACGGCGAGCACCACCCGCCCGCGTGCCCCGGCGTCCCGGGCCAGTTCCTGGGCGTGCGCCAGGCTGCGGCTGTACAGGGTCTCCAGGCCGGCCCCGGCCTCCCGCAGCGGCCGGGCCACGTCCAGCAGCGCGGCAGCCGCGGCGGACCCGCCCGCCGTGGGGTTGACGATGGCGGTGAACTGTCGCATCGGTGTGCCTTTCGGGCCGGCGGTCAGGAGCCGCCAGAGGCGGGAGGTGGAGGGGAATGTACCGGGGTGGTGTGCGGGCGCGTCAGTCGAGGGGCAGCAGGACGCCCGGGTTGAGCAGGCCCGACGGGTCCAGCCGGCGCTTGACGGCGCGCAGCGCCTCGACGCCCAGGGCGCCCGCCTCGCGGACGTACCAGTCGCGGTGGTCCGTGCCCACGCCGTGGTGGTGGGTGATGGTGCCGCCGGCCGCGAGGATCGCGTCGTTGGCGGCGCGCTTGGCCCGGTCCCAGTGGGCCACGGGCTCGTCGCCCTGCGCCGAGACGACGGTGAAGTACAGGGAGGCGCCGTTCTCGTAGACGTGGGAGATGTGGCACATCACCAGGGGCGGGGTGCCGGCCTCGGTGAGCGTGCCGGTGAGGGCGTCGCGGACGGCGGCGTACAGGCCGGGCAGGGACGACCAGAAGGTGGCCGTCTCCAGCGTCTCGGCGAACGCGCCGGCGTCCAGCAGGGAGTCCCGCAGATAGGGGGCCGAGTAGCGGCCGTGCGCCCAGCGCCGGCCCGGTTCCTCGCCGAGGGGGGTGCCGCCGCAGGCGCGCAGGACGGCCGCGGCCCGTTCGCGCCGGTGGGCGGCCTCCTCCTCGGTGCCCTCGTAGCCGGCGATCGCGAGGCAGCCCGCGTCCTGTGGGAGGGAGCCGCCGATGGCGTCGGGCTGGGCGAGGCCCACCAGGGTCTCGGTCTCGTCGGACAGCCGCAGCACGGTCGGGCGCGGGCCGTCCTGCGCGAGGCGGCGGAGCGCGGCGGTGCCCTCCTCGAAGGAGGCGAACCGCCAGCCCTCGTACACGCGGGTCTCCGGGACGGGCCGGACGCGGACGGTCACGGAGGTGATGACGCCGAACGCGCCCTCCGAGCCGAGCAGGAGCTGGCGCAGGTCGGGGCCGGCGGCCGAGCGCGGGGCGCGGCCGGTGCCGAGGGTGCCCTCGGGGGTGGCGACGGTCAGGCCGAGCACCATCTCGTCGAAGCGGCCGTACCCGGCGGACGCCTGGCCGCTGGAGCGGGTGGCGGCGAATCCGCCGATGGTGGCCCACTCGTAGGACTGCGGGAAGTGGCCCAGGGTGAAGCCGTGTTCGGCGAGCAGCGCCTCGGCCTGCGGGGCGCGCAGGCCCGGTTGCAGGGTGGCGGTGCGGGAGACGGGGTCGAGGGCGAGCATCCGGTCCATGCGGCGCAGGTCCAGGGCGACGAAGGGGCGCCGGCGGGCGGGCGCGAGGCCGCCGACGACGGAGGTGCCGCCGCCGAACGGGACCACGATCAGGCCGTGTTCGGCGCAGGCGCGCAGGACCGCGACCACCTCGTCGTGATCGGCGGGCAGGACGACGGCGGCGGGGATGTCGGCGCCGACCTCGCCGTCGCGGATGCGCAGCAGGTCGGGGGTGGACTTGCCCCGGGTGTGGCGTACACGTGACTCGGCGTCGGTGCGGACGTGGTCCGCGCCGCCGGCCGCGGCCTCGAGGGCCTGGAGCGCGGCGGGTTCGAGGCCCGGCTCGGGTACGGCGATGTCCGCGAGGGCGACCGGCGCGGTGGTACGCGGCTTGACGCCGAGCAGGTCGCGCAGCAGCCCGGTCACGGTCTCGGGCAGGGGGGCCGCCTCGGCGGGGTCGCCCCAGCCACTCCACAGCATGTCCATCGACTGTCGTCCTCACCGTCGAGTCGGGCGATGCCGTGTCCCGGACGGCCTCGCAGGCGTTACACTGTGACACATGACGCCTATTCGTCACAACCACTCGGACGGTGACGCGGTGCTCGACGCGGTGCGGGACTGTGTCCTCGCCGTCGGAGTCCGCCGTACGACGATGACCGACGTGGCCCGCCGCGCCGGGGTCTCCCGGATGACGCTGTACCGGCGCTGGCCCGATGTGCGCTCGCTGGTCGGGGATCTGATGACCCGTGAGTGGGTCGCGGCCGCCACCGGCGCCATGCCCGAACGGCGGCCCGGGACGCTCACCCGCGACCTGATCGCCGACGGGCTGGTCGCCGGGGTGGCCGCGTTCCGCGCGCACCCGCTCTTCCACAAGATCCTCGACGTCGATCCGGAGCTGCTCCTGCCGTACATCCTCGACCGGCGCGGCGCGAGCCAGGAGGCGCTGCTCGCCCAGCTGACCGGCGTGCTGCGCGAGGGACACGCCGACGGGTCGGTGCGCCAGGGCCACGTCGATCGGCAGGCGCGGGCCCTGCTGCTGATCGTGCAGTCCTTCGCCCTGTCCCTGCGGACCATGACCGACGCGGACGACACCGAGCTGAACGGCGACGCCTTCCTGGCGGAGCTGCGCGGCATCATCGAGAGGACCCTGACGCCATGAGCACCGCCACTCCCCCGCCCCGCGGCGCGTCGCTGTCCGCCGCACGGCGCGCCCGCGAGCTCGCCGCGACCGTCGGCGGCCCGGCCGTCGACGTCCTGGTCGTCGGGCTCGGCGCCACCGGCGCGGGCGCCGCCCTGGACGCCGCCTCCCGCGGGCTCACGGTCGCCGCGATCGACGCGCACGACCTCGCCTTCGGCACCTCGCGCTTCAGCAGCAAGCTCATCCACGGCGGGCTGCGCTACCTCGCCTCCGCCCAGTTCGACGTCGCCCACGAGAGCGCGGTCGAGCGCGGGGTGCTGATGGAGCGCACGGCACCGCACCTGGTGCGGGCCCAGCCCTTCGTGCTGCCCCTGACCCCGCTGGTCTCGCGCGCCCAGTCCGCGCTGGCCTGGGCCGGCTTCCGGGCCGGCGACACACTGCGCCTCGCGGCGCGCACCGCCCGCGCCACCCTGCCCGCCCCGCGCCGCCTCTCCGCCGTCGAGACCCGGCACCTCGCCCCCGCCCTGCGCACCCAGGGCCTGCGCGGCGGGCTGCTGTCCTGGGACGGCCGGCTCACCGACGACGCCCGCCTGGTCACCGCCGTGGCCCGCACCGCCGCCGCGCACGGCGCCCGCGTGCTGACCCGGGTCCGGGCCCTGGAACTCGGCGCGTCCGGAGCCCGCGTCCGTGACGAACTGACCGGCGAGGAGGGCGAGATCAGAGCCCGCGTCGTCGTCAACGCCACCGGTGTCTGGGCCGGCGGACTGGTGGAGGGCATCCGCATCCGCCCGTCACGCGGCACGCACCTCGTGCTGCGCTCCGACCGGCTGGGCCCGCTGCCCGCGGGACTGCACGTGCCCGTCCCCGGGGAGACCAGCCGCTTCGTGCTGGTCCTGCCGCAGGGTGACGGCCGGGTCTACGTCGGCCTCACCGACGAACCCGTCGAGGGCCCCGTCCCCGAGGTCCCCGAGGTGCCGGAGACCGACATCGGCTTCCTGCTCGACGTGCTCGGCTCCGTCCTGGACGCGCCGGTCGGACGCGCGGACGTCGTCGGCGCCTTCGCCGGACTGCGCCCCCTGCTCGACACCACCGCCGAGGACGGCTCGGGGGCCGCCCGCACCGCCGACGTCTCCCGCCGGCACGCGGTCCTCACCTCGTCCGAGGGCGTGATCACGGTGGTCGGCGGCAAGCTCACCACGTACCGGCGGATGGCCGAGGACGCCGTCGACGCCGCCGTGGCCACCGGCCGGATCGGCGCGGGGCCCTCCCCCACCGCCTCGCTCCCGCTCGTCGGCGCCGCGTCGCCCGCCGCCCTCACGGCCGTCAGGGCCCCGCGCCGCCTCGTCCAGCGCTACGGCACCGAGGCCGCGGACGTCGCGGCGCTGGGCGCCCGCGACCCCCGGCTCGCCGAGCCGGTCCTTCCCGGCCACCCCGTCACGGCGGCCGAACTGCTGTGGGCGGTACGGCACGAAGGCGCCCTGGACGAGTCCGACCTGCTCGACCGGCGCACCCGCATCGGCCTGGTCCCGGCCGACCGGGCGGCCGCCCTGGACGCGGTGCGCGAGGCCCTGGGCGAGGAGGCTCCGGCGGGCGCCGGCGAGGGATGACCCCTGGCCGGGGAGGAGCCGTGAGGGGTCAGCGGCGGCGGAACCTCCACACATGGTTGTCCCGGTGGCCCTCCACACCGTCGGGCGACGTGTGCGGGCTGCGCACCGTCTCCCGTGTCACCACCGTCCACTCCCCCTCGGCGAGGGCCAGGTCGTCGTCGACGCTGTCCAGGGTCGGGAACTCCGCCTCGAAGGGCGGCTCGGTCTGCCAGGACGGCCAGCCCGCGTGCAGGACGATCAGCAGGGTGCCGCCGGGCGCCACGGCGTCGGCCGCCCGGCGCAGGACGCGGCGCTGGTCGAGCGGGACCGGCGACTGCAGGAACTGCGCGTCGACCAGATCGAACGTGCCGCCCGGGAACGTCTCCCCGAGGACGTGCCGCTCCCACACCGTACGGTCGGCCACCCCGGCGTCGGCGGCGTGCCCGGCGGCCCGCTCCAGCGCCGTACGGGAGATGTCGACACCGGTCACCCGCCAGCCGCGCGAGGCCAGCCACACCGCGTCGGCGCCCTCGCCGCATCCGAGGTCGAGCGCGGTGCCCGGGGCCAGCCCCTCGGTCTCGCGGACGAGGAGGGCGTTGGGGCGGCCGCTCCACAGCGGCCCGCCGTCGCGGTAGCGGGCCTCCCAGAACTCGGCGGCCTCCAGGGCGTTCGTGTCGGTCACGGGTGCCTCCCGGTGCGTAGGAAAGGGGCGCGGGCGCGCTCCTCAAGCCTGCGCGGGGGCATTCCCCGGCGACAAACACTGTTGCCGGATCGGCAAACGGCCGCGCTACGGGGCCTCCAGCCAGAAGCCGGCACGGGTCCGCCAGAGGTCCAGCAGGGCCGTGTCACCACCGGTCACCACGACCGGGGCGGGCCGCCGGTAGAAGTACAGGAGGAGGTCGGCCACCGGGCCGCGCGCGGTCGCCGCGGGCGTGCCGGAACCGGCCCGCAAGGCCGGGCGTTCGCCGCTGAGGTCGACGTGCCACACGCCCGCGTCGGGGGCCTCGAAGCGCATCGTGCGGCCGGGGCCGAGCAGGTCGGGCAGGTCCGGGCGGGGCGCGTACGCCTCGGGGAAGGTGGAGAACTCCAGCCACTCCTCCACCGCGTCGGCGGCGAGGCCGGCGTCCAGCGTGAACGACGCCCCGGTCGTCAGTGCCGCGTCGGCCCGGTGCACGGCCGTCTCGTACGCCATCCGCCGGGCCCAGAACCGTACGGGTGCCGGCCGGTCCGCGGACGGGTTCCACGCGAGGGCGTCGGGTCCCGCGGCGCGCAGGGTGGCGCTCAGGCGCGCCGCGCCCTCGGTGAGCCAGGGCAGCAGGGTGGACGTGTCCGCCAGCGGGTCGGCGCGGGGGTCGTCGACGAGGTCGTTCCCGACGGGGCCGGCGGCCCGGGTCCGGACGATCTCCTCGGCCCAGCGGTGGTCGCCGCCGACGTGCCGCAGCAGCTGCCCGAGGGTCCAGCCGGGGCAGGTGGGCACCGGGGCGGAGAGGTCGGCGCCGCGCACCTGGGCGGTGAGCAGTTCGGTCTGCGTGACGATCGCGTCGCGGTGGTGCTCGAAGGCGGGCGGAGTCATCGCCTCATGATGCCGCAGGGCCGCCCGTCCGAGGGCTCGACTACTGTGAGGCGGCTGATCGAGAGCGGTGGGGAGAGACCATGCGGGTGGGGACGGAACGGATGCGGCGCGCGGTGGCCTGCGCGGCCGTGCTGGGCGCGGTGCTGACGGGGTGTTCGGGTGCTTCCGGCGAGGAGCCGGAGGACGGCCGCGCGAGCGCGTCGGCCGAGGCGGCCGGAGACGGGCCGGAGGCGGCGAAGAGCGGGGGGAGCGTCGGCGCCGCCGGGTCGGCCTGCGAGCTCCCGGTGACCTTCGACATCGCCGCGTCCTGGAAGCCGAAGGCCGTCGACACGAAGCCCGCCGGGGGCGACGACGAGCTGGCCCGGGAGCTGGCCGACGCCCTGCTGCACCAGGGCCCGGTCACCGCGGCCTGCGAGATCGACGCCAAGCCGGCCGGCGCCATCGGCTTCCTGCGCGTCTGGACGGGCGAGCCCGGCGACGCCGACGCGCGCTCCGTGCTGAAGGAGTTCGTCGCGGCGGAGGAGGGCGCCGGGAAGGCGACATACCGCACCTTCGAGGCGGCGGACGGCGTCACGGGCGCCGAGGTGACGTACCAGTACACGAGCAAGGCCCTGGAGGAGACGAAGGAGGAGCGGGCGCTGGCCGTGACCACGAAGCGCGGCCCGGTCGTCCTCCACCTCGGCGGACTGGACACGGAGGAGCACCGGGCGATGCTGCCGGCCTACGAGCTGGCCAAGCGGACCCTGCGCGTCGGCTGACGGCCGCGCGCCCCGCGCCCGTTCAGCCGACGCCCGTGAGGAAGCGGTCGAGGACGGCGGTCAGTTCGGCCGGCTTCTCCACGGGCAGCTCGTGCCCGGCGTCCAGGACCCGGACCACCGCGTCCGGGTACGCCGTGGCCAGGCGCAGCATCGGGCCGATCGGCAGCTGGACGTCGTGGTAGCCGTGCACGATCAGGGTCGGCGCCTGGATCGCGCCGAGCCGGTCGGAGACGTCGAAGGCCCGCATGGCGCCGTACAGCGTCATGACGACCTCGCGGGGCGTGCCGGCGGAGGCGCGGATGTGGGCGCGGACCTCCTCGCGCGGGTGGCCGGGGGCGAAGGCGCGCTGGATGTTCGCCGCGACGAACAGCTTGAACGGCACGAGCGTCGAGGCCGCCATCAGCAGGGCCCGGCCGCGGCTGTAGGCCATCTTGCCGATGGAGTTGACCAGCACCAGGCGCTCCACCCGCTCCGGGTGCGACAGCGCGATGGTCTGGGCGATCATGCCGCCCATCGAGTGGCCGACGATCACGAACCGCTCGATCTTCAGCTGGTCCAGGAGGGCGAGGACGTCGGCGGCGAGGTCGTCGATGCGGCGCACGCCCGCCCCGGTGCTCTCGCCGTGCCCGCGCAGGTCGAGCCGCACGACCCGGCGCGTCCGGGAGAAGTGGGCCGTCTGGTGGTCCCAGCGGTGCCGGTTCGCCGTCCAGCCGTGCACGAACACCAGGGGCACACCCTCGCCGTCGCGGGGGCCCTCGTCGTCGTACGTCAGGGTGGCGCCGTCGACTTCGAGCTGCGGCATGGAGGGCCTCCTGGGAGCGAGCCGGTTACTGACCGGTACGGTATCCGGCCGTGCGGCCCGCCGTCACCGGCGTTCCCCGAGGAAGTCGAGGATGTGACCGAACACGTCGAGGGCCGCTCCCCGGCCGAGGAACGTGTCCAGGTGCCCGTAGCCCGGGATCTCGGTGTAGCGCACGTCCAGTCGGGGCTGACGGCGGGCCAGCACGTCGTGGCACAGCTTCTGCGAGTCGAGCCACAGCCCGTTCTCGCTGCCGGACAGCAGCAGCACGGGGGTGTCGATACGGCCGGCGGCGTCCAAGGCGTTCTCCGGCAGGGCCCGGTAGCGGTGGTCGGTGTCGTGCCAGCGGACGACCGTACGGGCCAGTTCGATCCGGCGCAGATGCGGCAGGATCCACAGCGGGGCGGGGCCCAGGAGTTCGGCCAGCCGGTCGTGGGTGGCGGCGGACAGGTGCTCGTGGACGAACAGGGAGGCGCCGGTCCCCCAGGCCGAGTGGTGCAGGATCTGGCAGGTCGGGTCGGGGCAGTCCGCGCCGCGCGAGGCCAGCGCGAACAGCGGGGTGTACTTCGACCACAGGCCGACCGTGCGGAAGTCGACCGGGATGTGGTCGACGCGGGACCTCAGCAGCTCGCCCGCCAAGGTCATGCGCAGCGAGGTGCGGCCCGCGAGCTTCGGCGTGAGGAAGACCCCCTGGGACACCACCCCGGCCAGCCCCGGGACCAGGCCCGCCGTCATGCTCAGCGACAGCGTGAGGGAGCCGATGCAGTGGGCGACCACGAACAGCGGCCGGTCCCCGATCCGCGCCCGGACGTGGGAGATGGCGGCCGGGATGTCGTGCAGCGCCACGTCGTCGTACGTGTAGCGCCCGCCGGTCTCGTTGTAGGGCAGCCGGCAACTGCCCCGCCAGTCCAGCAGCCAGGGCTCGTAGCCGTCGTCCAGCAGCACGTCGACCAGGTTGCGCGTCTCCGGCAGCAGGAACATGTCGGCGGACGCGGTGTGCCCGTGCAGCAGCAGCACGGCGGGCCGGCCCTGCTCGCCGGGGTCCACGCGGGTCAGGCCGAGGCGCACCCCGTCGCCCGCGCGCAGCGGGATCTCCTCGACGGCGGCCGGGTCGAGGCGGTGCCGCAGGGGCCGGGGCGTCACCGTGCCGCGGACCCTGCGCAGGGCCGGCCGGGTCGTACGGGGGGCGGGGGTCCGGAAGATCATCGGTGGTTCTCCGTGAGGTTCGGGGTGCGGCGCAGGTCGAGCAGGTCCGCGGCGGCCCGGGCGAAGGGCCCGGCCAGGCCCCGGCCCATCTCCAGCCCGAACCAGGCCAGCCAGGTCAGCTTGGCGGCGCGTTTCTCCCGGCCGGTCAGGCGCGGGTCCACCCGGATGCCGTCGATCTGGTCGCGGACGTAGGTGTCGGCGGGGACGACGACCTCGCCCGCGAGGCTCGCCGGTCCGCCCTCGCGGCCCAGTTCCACCGTGAGGGTCCGGGTCTGCCGCCACAGGTCGCGGCGCGCGCGGGCGTACTTGTGCCCCTCCAGCCACCAGCGGCCCCCGTCGGCGTCGGTCAGCTCCAGGCGGTAGTGCAGCAGCGGGTGGCGCAGGCCGTGGCGGTGCGGGATGCCCTCCTCGGGGCGGACCCGGACGTCACCGCGGGCCACGGTGAGCGGTGCCGGGTGCGCGGCCGGGCAGACGACCTCGCCGCGGACGTCGACGCGCCGCTCCGTCACCAGCTGGTGCATGCTCGCCACGGACAGGGTCAGGGCCATCGAGCAGGGGCCGTCGGGGGCGGCCCCCACCGGGCCGACGCCGCCCTCGGTGGTCTCGGAGAACCACAGGTACGGCTGGTCGTCCTTGTGCGGCAGGCGGGCCAGGCCGTCCCCGGCGAGGCGTTCGAACGTCTTCAGCTGCGCCCGGGCGTCGTAGCGGGCGGCGGGCGGCAGGCCGAGCGCCGCGACGAGCGCGTCGGTGCGGTCGGCCGTGGCCGCGGGGCCCGTCAGGGTCGCCTCGCACAGCTTCAGGGCGGTCGGGCTGCGCAGCACCCGGGTCAGGAAGCCGAGTTCGGGGACGGGCTCGGCCTCCAGACGGGCGAGCGTGTCGGCGCGCCACTCCTCCCAGTCGTGCACGCGCACGTGCATCCCGCCGAAGGCCATGTCCCGTACGACGTCGTCGAGCGTGTTGGGGACGCCGGTGAGGTGGTAGTCGAAGCCCCAGGCGTCCGGTTCGCAGATCGCGGCGACCGCGACCCGGCTCACCCAGTCGACCGGGGCGGCGTTGAGGTGCCGGAAGGCGGGGACCGTGCGGTACCGGGCGAACGCCGACAGCAGGCCGCTGCTGAGGTCCTGGGCGTTGTAGGCGCCGGTCTTCGTGTGCCCGCCGATCCCGCCGGGCCGCAGGGCCGTGACGACCAGACCGTGGTCGCGGGCGCGGCGCAGGGCGACCTCGGCGGCCCACTTGGACTGGTCGTAGCCGGCGACGAGGCGGTCGATGTGCGCGAGCGGGTCGTCCTCGCCCATGGAGGGGATGCCGACCTCGTTGAAGACGGCGACGGACGAGATGTGGTGCAGCGGCTTGGGGCGGCCGGTCGCGGCGAGTTCGGCCAGCGTGAGCGCGCCGAGCACATTGCCGGCGCGCAGCGACGGATAGCCGCGCAGGAAGTCCACGGCGGCGGCGACCGAGACGACACTGTCCAGTTCCCCGGCGAGGCGGTCCCAGAGATCGCCGGACAGGCCCAGGCGGGGTTCACGGATGTCACCCGGGAGGACGGTGACACGCCGGCGGACCTCCGACGACCAGGGCAGCGCGTACTTCGTGAGGGCATCGCCGAGCCGGGCCAGGGCGGCCTCCTCGTCGGCGGCGCGGACCAGGCAGTACACATGGGCATCGCTGTGCCGCAGCAGGTCCAGGAGCATATGGCTGCCCAGGAAGCCGGTGGCGCCGGTCAGCAGGACCCGGCGGGGCGGGGCGGGTTCGGGCGATCCGACGAACGGCAGACGGTCGGCCAGGGAGAGGTCGGCGAGGATCTGCGCCAGGTCCTCGGGGCGAGCCACCGCGTCGGAGGGAGCGGCGGGGGGCGGTGCGGGGAGGGCGGGTGCGGGAGTCCCGGCCTCGGTGGGCGCCTGTGCGGCGGGCTGTTCCACGGCGGCTGGAACCCCGTTGGCCGCGATCGCGCGCCGGACCAGGCTCGCGGGCCGCGCGTCCGCGAACACCTCGTCCAGGTCGATCGTCAGGCTGAGGTCCGCCTCCAGCGCGGCGACCAGTTCGACCGCGTGCACGGAGGTGCCGCCGGCGTCGAAGAAGTCCGCGTCGGGCGGCAGATGCCCGGCGGGTACGTAACGGCCCGCGAGGGCGGCGACGGCGGAGACGAGGGCGGCCTCGTCGTGCGGGGCGGGGGTGGGCTCGTGGTGGGGGTCGGGGGCGGGCTCGTCGCGGAGTTCGGGGGCGGGGTCGTCGCAGGGCGCGGCGGCAGCGAGCGCCACCGACTGCAAGGGTTCGGGGGAGGCAGGGGTCGTCACCGGCTGTGGGGGCTCGGTCCCGTCGGGCGCCACCGGCCGCGGGGGCTCCGCCTCCGGCGGTGCGGCGCCGGGCGCGATCCTGGCCAGCAGGTCGGTCACCGAGAGGCCGATGCCGCCCCGCTCGATCGCCTCGGCGGTCGCCCGCTGGTCGGCGGGTGCCGGCCCGTTCTCGTTCACCTCACGCATGGAAGCCCTTCACGTCGCTTTGCGTCTATGTCGATGGCAGCCGCCGCCGTCACGCCCGCCGCCAGGAGCGGAACGCCCGCAGCCGGTCCGGGGTGACGACGGCCTCCAGTCGGTCGTCGTCCAGGCCGCCCCCGCCCAGGGCGGCGAGCAGCCGGCGCGCCGGTGTGTTGCGGGGCGTGCGCTCGGCCGTCAGCCGGACCTCGGCGCAGCCCAGCTCCTCGGCGCGCCCGGCCAGCCAGTCCAGGAGGCGTTCCTCGACGCCCCGCCCGAGGGCGCGGCAGCTGAGCAGCCAGCCGGTGACGTCGAGCCGGTCGCCGTCGCCGCGCAGGGCGAGGACGCCGATCTGGCCGTAGTCGCCGAAACGGTCGCGGGCGGACGCCGTCCACACCTCGCCGTGCTCGCGCCAGCGGCGGACGTCTCCGCCGTCGGCGGAGCGGGCGCGCAGGGTGAACTGGTTGGTGCGGCGCACCAGTTGCTCGGCGCGGCCGACGTCGGCGTCGGTCAGGGCCCGGACGTCGACCTCCAGCCGCAGCTGCTCCAGGAACTCCTCGAACCCGGTTTCCTCGCGTACGGCGTCCCGTCGCCGTTCCTGTGCGTAGAACCGGGCGCGCAGCGCGTCCTCGGCCGTGGCCGCGACCGGGACCACCGGCCACAACCGGTCAAGGAACGCGGGCAGTTCGCCGGCGTCCGGGCAGGTCACCGAGAGCACCTGGGGTGCGGCGGCGCGCATCCGGGCGATTTCCGCCGGGTTGTCGTCGAGGAACAGGAAGCTGTCCAGGCCCAGACCGAGGGTGCGGGCCGCCTCGGCCAGCCGGTCCGGCTTCGGCTCCCACGCGGCGGAGATCACGCTGAAGTGCTCCGTCCTCAGCAGGCCGTCCGGGCGGTCCAGCACGGCGCGGACGGTGTCCTCGTCGTTGTTGCTGACCAGCACGAGCAGCGCACCCGCCGCCCGCCACTGGAGTAGCCGCCGGGCCAACCGGATCCGCGCGCCGCCCAGTTCGACGCCTTCGGGGCCCGCCTCGCCGGCGACGCCGCCCCACAGGGTCTCGTCGCCGTCGACGGCGATCACCTTGGGTGCCGGTCGGTGCGCGGCGCGGACGGCCTCGGCCAGGCGCAGCGCCACCGCGGCCTGGAACGGCGCCGTGAACGGCAGATGGCCCAGCCGCTCGGTGCGTTCGTCGAACGGCTGGTCCACGCCGTGGCCCCGGGTCCAGGCGTCCGGCCCGAGGACGGCGACGCCGGGCACCTCGGCCAGGTCGGCGGCGACCTCCCGCTCCCAGCGGGTGAGGCGTTCCCCGGCGTGGGCGCAGGGCAGGACGCCGACGACGAGCGGGGCGCGGCGGCGTTCGGCGGCGGCACGGACGGAGCCCGTGTAGGCCGCGCGCAGTTCGGCCAGCGCGTCGTCGTCGACGGGGCCGAAGCGCTCGAGGTCGGCGGCCCGCACCAGGACGAGGCCCGCGGTCGTGTCCGGGTCCGCGAAGACGCCCGACGGGTCGCGCAGGGCGGCCGGCACCTGGTGGTACGGGGCTTCGGCGACGCTGACCGGGGCGCCGGGCGCCGCCGCGCCGAGGGCCGCTTCGCACATCCGCGGCAGGTTGCCCAGGGCGAACGTGGCGGCGAGGGCGAGCCGGTGGCCGGGTCCCGCGGCCGGTGCCGGGGCGCGCACCGGGCCGGAGGGGTCGTCCGCCGTGTCCGCGAGGAGCCGCAGCAGTTCCTCGCCGAGCCCGGTGGCGGCCCCCGCGTCCAGGATGTCGAGGTTGTGGTCGAGCCGGACGCGGCCGGCGTCCGGTGTCATGGTGACCATCAGGTCGAGGTCGGAGTAGCCGGTCCCGGCCGGCAGCACCTCCAGGGCCTTCAGGCCGCCGCCGGAGCGGACGTAGTTGAAGTACACCTCGACCAGGGGCGCCTCGGCCCGGTACAGGCCCTCCTCGGCCAGCACCGGAAGCACGTCGGAGAACATCGCGCCCTTCGTCAGCACCTTCTCCAGGCGTCCGTCGGTGCGGCGCAGCACCTCCTCGATCCGCTCCCCGGCCCGCGCCTCGGCGGGGAAGGGCACCGGCACCCCGAAGAAGCCCACCGCGTCGTAGGCGTCGGCGTGGATGCGGGTGTCGACGGGCACGGCGAGGACGAAGCGCTCCCGTTCGCGCCTGCGGGCCAGCAGGACGGTGAGGACGCCGAGGCAGAAGGCGGCCGGGGTGACGGCCAGCGTGCTCGCGGCGGCCGCGATCCGCTCGGCCAGCCCCTCGGGGATCGGCAGCGTGATACTCCCGGCCCGGTAGGTGCGGGCCTCGGGGCGGGGCCGGCTCAGGGCGAGGTCCAGGCGGGCGCTGCCCCGGAACATGTCGTGCCACCCGTCCGTGCCGCCGGGCCCGTCGGCGCGCTGTGCCTCGACCAGCTGGTGCGCCTCGCGGTTGGTGACGGTGTCACCGAGCGGTCCCGTGGTCAGCTCGGCGTCGATCTCGCCCGCCACCAGCAGCAGGGACTGCAGGTCGCTGACGGCGTGGTGGGCGCCGTAGACGAGGATCTGGCCGCGCTCACCGCAGTCCAGCAGTTCGAAGCGCCACAGGGGTGCCGTGGCCAGGTCGAAGGGCGGTTCGAGGAGGGCGCTCAGCCGTGCGGCGGCGTCCGGTTCCGTGCCGTCGGGGACGACGGTCCAGCGCAGCGGTGTCGCCGCGAGGTCCCGTCGTACGCGCAGCACGCGCCCGCCGCCGTCCGCGTCGGTGACGGCGGTGCGCAGGGCCGCGTGCCGGGCGACGAGGCGGTCGAGGACGCCGGTCAGGGTCGCGCGGGTGACGGGTGCGGTGAGGCGTACGGCGAGACCGACGGCGTGGGCGGCGTCCGGCATGCCGGGCCGGGCGCTGCGCAGCAGCCGTACGACGTCACGGGTCGCGGGGAGGCGTTCCTCGTCGGGGACCTCGGCCGGGCCGTCCGGCCTCTCGGGTGCCGTGTCCGTCCGCCCGGGCAGGGCGGTGCGCAGCGCCTCGGCGAGACCGCGCAGGTCGGAGGCGGAGAAGACGGTGGCGGCGGGGAGGTCGACGCCGAGGTCGCGGGCGAAGGCGTTGCGCAGCCGCACCAGCATCAGCGAGTCGAGGCCGAGTTCCTTCAGGGCCGTCGTCGCGGGGACCTGGGCGGTGCCGCCGGAGACCTCGGCGATCCGGGCCCGGACGTACGCCTCCAGTCGGACGGCCCGTTCGGCGTCGTCGGCGGCCGCGAGCACCTTCTCGACGAGGTCGTCGGTGCCGGTGGCCGGGGCGGGCAGGGTCACCAGGTCGGCGAGGAGGGGGCGGGTGCGGACGGCGTCGGGGTCGAGGGCGAGCAGCTCCCAGTCCAGATTGAGCGGGGCGAGCTGCCGACGGGAGGTGGTCAGCACCCGTTCGAAGAGTTCACCGCCGTCCCCGGCGGAGAGGGCGACCAGCCCGGAGCGGGCGGTCTGCGCGGCGCGGGCGTCGGACCCCGCGACCATGCCCACGCCGGCCCAGGCACCCCAGTCGAGGCTGAGGGCCCGGCGTCCGCGCAGGGCGAGGTGGTGGGCCCACGCGTCGAGGAAGGCGTTCGCGGCGCAGTAGGCGCTCTGCCCGGCGGAGCCGAGCAGCCCGGCTGCGGACGCGAACAGCACGAAGTCGTCGGCCTCCGGGAGGAGTTCGGTCAGCAGGGCGGTGCCCAGGACCTTGGGGGCGAGCACGGCCGTGACGCGGTCGGCGTCGAGGTGGGCGAGGGTGGCGTCGTCGAGGACACCGGCCGTGTGCACCACCCCGGTGATCGGCCCGAGCGCCGCGCGTACGCCGTCCAGCGCGGCCGTGAGGGCGGCGCGGTCGGTGACGTCGGCGCGGGCCACGTGCACGGTGACCCCGCGTGCGCGGAGCCCGTCGATCCAGGTGAGGGCGTCCTCTGCGGGGGCGCTGCGGGCTAGCAGGGCCAGCCGGCGGGCGCCCCGCGCGGCCAGCCGTTCGGCGACCACGCGGCCGAGGCCGCCCAGGCCGCCGGTGATCAGGTGGGCGCCGGACGGGGTGGGGTGTCCGGCGTCGTCGGGGCGGGTCCGGGCGAGCCGGGGGACGTGGCGTCCGCCGGGGCGCAGGGCGACGAGGCGTTCGTCGTCGGCGTGGCGCAGCTGGGTCCACAGGTCGTCGGTGCCGCCGGTGGGCGGCAGGTCGACCAGGGTGGTCCGCAGTTCGGGGTGCTCCTGGGCGACGGCGAGGCCGAAGCCCCAGGCGAGCGCCTGCTGGGGGTGGGTGACGTCCGTGCTGTCGCCGGCGGCCTGGCTGCCGCGGACGACGATGTGGAGGCGGGGTGCCCAGGCCCGGTCCGCGAGGGCCCGCACCAGATGCAGGGTGCTCAGGCAGCCCAGCCGGGCGGCCTCCCCGGCTGTGGCCCCGTCCTCGACCGCGGGGGCGTCGAGCGCGGTCAACTGCACGACGTGCCGGGGAGGTTCGTGCCCGAACGCCTCGTCGAGCAGCCGGGCCAGCTGGTCCGGGTCGGCCGGGTCGAGCACGTACCGGCCGGGTCCCTCCTCGGTGAACTCCCCGCCCGCGCGGGCGATGACGTGGGGTGTGGAGCCGTCCAGGCGCCGGGCCAGGTCGGCGGCGACGCCGGTCGCGTCGGCGAGGACGAGCCAGGTGCCCGGTGCGGGGGGTTCGGCGGCGGCCGGGCGGGGCCGCCAGCGCGTCTCGAACAGCGCCCCGTCGAGCGGGGACAGCGCGGCGAGCCGGAACTCGCGTGCCTCCAGGACGAGTTGGTCCTCCTCGTCGTACAGACGGAGGTCCAGGGTGGCGGTGTCGCCGGAGACGGTCCGCAGGGCGCAGGTCACCCGGGTGGGGGCGGTGCGCAGCCCGGTGTGGCGGAGGTCGCCGACGCCGGCCGGGACGAACGCGCGGCCCTGCGGGGCGTCGGCGGGCAGGGCGGCCGTGTGGAGGGCGGTGTCGAGGACGGCGGGGTGGATCAGGTGCCCGGCGGCGGGCCGGTCGGTGAGACGGGCGACGGCGGCCGTGGCGGAACGGCGGCCCGACTCCAGGCCCTGGAAGGCGGGGCCGTACTCGATGCCGAGCGTGGCCAGGGCGGCGTGCAGGGCGGTGACGTCGGCGGGTTCGTCGCAGCGGGCGCGCAGGGCGGCCGGGTCGTCCTCGGTGGCGGCGGCCGGGGCGGTGGTGACGCGGCCGGTTACATGCCGTTCCCAGCGCGCGTCCGGGTCACCGGCCGGGGCGGCGGAGACGGTGAAGTCCCGGACACCGTCGACGGCGGGCCGTAGGACGAGTTGCAGCCGGACCGGCCGGGAGGCGTCCAGGCGCAGCGGCTGGAGGAAGGCGACGTCGGTGAGCCGTACGTCGCCGCCGTCCTGGACGGCGCGGGCGGCTTCCAGCGCCATGGTCAGGAAGGCAGCGCCGGGCAGCCACACCTCGCCGGTCACGCGGTGGTCGGTGAGATAGGCGAAGCGGCTGTCGCGCAGGTCCACCTCGGTCTGGAAGAGGTGCCGGCCGGGTTCGTCGCTGGCCTCGACATGCGCGCCGAGCAGCGGTGAGGTGCCCGGCGCGGTCGCCGGGGCCGGGGCGAGCCAGTGGCGTGCGCGGGCGAAGGCGTAGGTCGGCAGGTCGGCGCGGCGGTCCCCCGGGAACAGCGCCGTCCAGTCGGGGGTGTGGCCGGCCGTGTGGAGGGCGCCCAGGGAGCGCAGCAGCGTGTCGCGCCGGCCCGCGCCGCGGCGCAGGGTGCCGACGGTGACCGCGTCGACGCCGGCCTCGGCCGCCACGGCCTCGACGGCGGCGCCGAGCGACGGGTGCGGGCTGAGTTCGACGAAGTAGCGGTGCCCGTCGTCGAGGAGGCGCCGGACGGTGTCGGCGAAGCGGACGGGTTCGCTGAGGTTGGCGTACCAGTACGCGGCGTCGAGGCTCTCGCCGGGCACGGGCTCGGCGAGGACCGTCGAGTACAGCGGGATCGCCGTGGGTGTGCCCCGGACATCGCAGAGCCGGGCGAGCAGGTCCTCGCGGATCGGGGCCGTCAGCGGGGTGTGCGAGGCGAACGGCGTGGACAGCGGCCGTGCCCGCACGCCCCGTTCGTCCAGGCTCCGGCGCAGGTCGGCCAGGGCGCCGGCGTCGCCGGACACGGCGGTGGCTTCGGGGCCGTTGACGGCGGCGACGAACAGCAGCCCGGCGTAGGGGGCGAGCAGTTCCTCGGCGCGGTCGCGCGGCACGTCGAGGGAGAGCATGCCGCCGCGTCCGGCGAGGGGGACGACGGCCCGGGCGCGGCCGGTGACGACGGCGACGGCGTCCTCCAGGGAGAGGGCGCCCGCGCTGTGGGCGGCGGCGATCTCGCCGAGGCTGTGCCCGGCCACGGCGTCCGGGGTGACGCCGACGGAGCGCCAGGCGGCGGTGAGCGCCGCGTTGACGGCGAAGAGCACCGGCTGGAGGTACTCGGTGCGCTCCAGCGGGGAGAACTCCTCGGGTGCCCGCAGCGCGGTGAGCACGGACCAGCCGGCGTGCCGCCGCACCGCCTCGTCGACGCGGGTCAGTTCGGCGGCGAACTCCTCCGAGTCGGCCATCAGGTCCAGGGCCATGCCGGGCCACTGGCCGCCGTGCCCGGCGTAGAGGAAGGCGACCTTGCCGGTGGGGTCCTCGCGACGGCGGGGCAGGGAGAGCCGGCCGGCCGCCAGGTCGGTCAGGGCGGTCCTCAGCTCGTCGCGGTCGTCGGCGACGAGGGCGGCGCGGTGCTCGAAGTGGCTGCGGTGGCGGGCCAGGGTGTGGGCGGCGTCGTGCAGGTCGGTGCCGCTGCCGGCCAGGTGCCGGGCGAGGGCGGCGGCCTGCCCGCGCAGAGCGGCCTCGTCGCGGCCGGACAGCACGAACAGCCGTGGGCCCGTGGAGGGCTGCGGCGCGGGGGTGGGCGCGGGCGGGGCCTCCTCCACGATCACGTGCGCGTTGGTGCCGCTGATCCCGAACGCGCTGACCCCCGCGCGCCGCACCCGGTCCGCCGAGGCGGGCCAGGCGGTCTCCTCGTGCAGCAGGCGCAGCCCGCTGTGGTCCCAGTCGACGTGCCGGCTGGGCGGATCGGCGTGCAGGGTGCGCGGCAGGGTGCCGTGGCGCAGGGACTGCACGACCTTGATCAGGCCGAGGACGCCGGACGCGGCCTGGGCGTGCCCGACGTTGGACTTCAGCGAGCCGACGTACAGCGGACGCCCTTCGGGGCGGGAGGCGCCGAAGACCTCCGCGAGCGCGCCCGCCTCGATCGGGTCGCCGAGGGTGGTGCCGGTGCCGTGCGCCTCGACGTGGTCGATGTCGGCGGGGCGCAGCCCGGACTGTTCCAGGGCGCGGCGGATCACCCGTTCCTGGGCGGGGCCGTTGGGCGCGGACAGGCCCTGGCTGCGGCCGTCCTGGTTGACGGCGGTGCCGCGCAGCACGGCCAGCACCCGGTCGCCGTCGCGCCGCGCGTCGCCGAGGCGTTTGAGGACGAGCATGCCGGCACCCTCGGCCCACACGGCGCCGTCGGCGGCGTCGGAGAACGAGCGGCAGCGGCCCGTCGGGGACAGTCCGCGCAGCCGGCTGAACTCGACGAAGGTCCCCGGAGTGACCATCAGGGTGACACCGCCGGCGAGCGCGAGGTCGCACTCGCCGGACCGCAGCGCCTGCGCCGCCAGGTGCACGGCCACCAGGGAGGACGAGCACGCGGTGTCGACGGTGAGGGCGGGGCCGTTCAGCCCGAGCGTGTACGCGAGCCGCCCGGAGGCCACGCTGAGGGCGGAGCCGGTGCCGACGTAGCCGTCGAGCTGGTCGAGCCGGGTGCCGGAGAGGTAGTCGCTGCCGAACATACCGACGTAGACGCCGGTGCTGCTGCCCGCGAGGTCGGCGGGGACGATGCCGGCGCGTTCCAGCGACTCCCAGGCGGTCTCCAGGAGCAGGCGCTGCTGGGGGTCCATGGCCGCCGCCTCCTTCGGGGTGATGCCGAAGAACGCGGCGTCGAAGGAGTCGATGTCGTCGAGGAACCCGCCCTCACGGGCGTAGGACTTGCCGGGCGCGTCCGGGTCGGGGTCGTACAGCGCCTCGACGTCCCACCGTGCGTCCGGGAACGGCCCGACGGCGTCCCGGCCCTCGGCGAGGAGCCGCCACAGGCCCTCGGGATCGCGGGCGCCGCCGGGCAGCCGGCAGGCCATGGCGACGAGGGCCACCGGCTCCTGCGCGGAGGGTGTGGGCGTGGGTCGCGCGGTCGTCGCCGGGCGTGGACGGCCGAGGACCGTGGTCAGCAGGTGGTCGGTGAGCCGGGCCGGGGTGGGGTGGTCGAAGAGGAGGGTGGCGGGGAGCCGGGCACCGATGCGGGTGCCGACGCGGTTGCGCAGGTCGACGGCGGTCACCGAGTCCATGCCGAGGTCGCGCAGCGGCTGGTCGGGGCGGACCGCGTCGGCCGAGCGCAGACCGAGGGCCTGGGCGGCCTCCTCGCGGACCAGGGCGAGGACGCGGGCGGCGCGTTCGCTCTCGGGCAGCCGGGACAGCCGGTCGGCGAGGGTGGGTCCCCCCGCCTCTGCGGAGGTCTGGGCGGGCAGCAGGGACCGCCACAGGGCGCCGGCGGGCGCGGCGGCGCGCAGCCGGGGCAGGTCGAGGGACCAGGCGACCAGGTGGGCGCTGCCGTGCCGCAGGGCGAGTGCGGTGAGGGCGGCGCCCTGGTCGGGGGTGAGGGCGCGGTGGCCGAGGCGGGCCATGCGCTCCAGGTCGGCGTGTTCGGCGGCCAGCCCCTCCCCCGCCCAGGCGCCGTAGGAGACGGAGAGGGCGGGCAGGCCGCGGGCGCGCCGGTGGTGGGCGAGCTGGTCGAGGAAGGCGTTGGCGGCCGCGTAGTTGGCCTGTCCCGGGCTGCCGGCGACGCCCGCGGCGGAGGAGACGAGCAGGAACAGGCCGAGGTCGAGGCCCGCGGTGAGGCGATGCAGATGGGCGGCGCCGTCGGCCTTCGGCCGCAGGACCTCGGCCAGCCGCTGCGGGGTCGTCTCGGCGAGCACGCCGTCGGCCAGGACACCGGCGCAGTGGACGACGCCGCGCAGGGGTGCCTCCTCCGCAACGCGGGCGAGGACATCGCAGAGGGCGGCTTCGTCGGCGACGTCACAGGCGGCGATCTCCACCTGGGCGCCGAGCGCGGTCAGTTCGGCCGTCGCCTCACCGGCACGCGGGTCCTCAGGTCCCCGACGTGACGTCAGCAGGAGCCGCGGCACCCCGTGTTCGGCGAGGAGGCGGGCGATGCGGCGGCCCACGGCACCGAGGCCGCCGGTGATCAGCACGGTGCCGTCGGTCGGGATGACGGGCGCGTCGCCGGGCGGGGCGGGACGGGCCCGGACGAGGCGGGGGGCGAGGAACCGCTCGCCGCGCAGGGCGAGTTCGGGTTCGCCGGTGTCCACGACGGCGGAGAGCGGCAGCTCCCGGTCGTCCGTGTCGACGTCGACCAGGGTCAGTCCCAGGTCGGGGTGTTCGGCCCGGGCCCCGCGGACCAGGCCCCACAGCACGGACCCCGCGTATCCGGCGGCGGTGTCGGTGGCCGTGGCCGCGACGGCGCCCGTGGTGACCCAGACGGTACGGGCGGGGGCCTCGTCCGGAGGGAGGGCGATCAGCGCCCGCAGTTCGCCCAGCGCCGCCGTCGCCGTCGCGTGGGCCGTGGCGGCCGGGTCGGCGCCGGGCTCCGGGGCGGGCCAGCGGCGCACGACGGTACCGGCGGGCGTCTCCGCCCGTACGGTTCCCGCTGTGCCCACCGGCGTCCAGGCCACCTCGTACAGATGGCGGCCGTGCTCCGCGCCGCCGGTCAGCTCGGCCGGGTGCGCGGCCCGCAGGCGCACGCCCTCCAGCCGGCCGGCCGGGAAGCCGTCGGTGTCCCACAGGGTGATGTCCAGGACGACGTCCTCGCCGGGCTCCGGGGTGCTGCGGACGACGGCGAGCAGGTCCGTCGCCCCGCCGGGCGGCAGGACGCAGCGGGCCATCGCGACCGGCAGCAGCACCCGCCGGCCGTCGAGCGGTTCGAGGGCGGCGGCCACCTGGAGGGCGGCGTCGAGCAGGGCGGGGTGGACCGGGTACGGGTCGGCGGTGTCCCGGGCCGCGGCCGGGAGGGAGAGCCGGGCCAGGACGGTCCCGGCGCCGGTCGTGACGGCCTCCCGTACGCCCTGGAAGGCGGGCCCGTAGCCGAGGCCGGCGGCGGCGAGGCGGGCGTAGGTGTCCTCGGCCCAGGCGGGCGCGGACTCCTCGGGCCAGGCGGGCGGTTCACCGGCGGGCGGCTCGGCCGGCTCGGCGGCGGACGCCGTGGCGTGCAGGGTCCAGTCGGTGCTCTCCGGGCCGCGCGGCCGGCTGTGGACGGTGACCTCGGCCGTGGGCCCGGCCGTGCTCACCTCGACGGACACCTCGGTGGTGCCGCTCGCGGGCAGGGTGAGCGGGGTGAGGAGCAGCAGCCCGGCGACGTCGGCGGGCCGGTCCGGGCGGGCCACCGCGAGGGCGGCGCGGCACAGTTCGAGCAGGGTGGTGCCGGAGACGACCGTACGGCCGTGGACGGTGTGGTCGGCGAGCCAGTCGGCGGTCGAGGCGGACCACTCGTCGCGGAAGGTCCAGCGGGTCTCGTCGGCGGAGCGGAGCTGGATGCCGAGCAGCGGGTGCGCGGCCCGGTCGAACAGGCCCGGCGCGTCGGCGGGGGCGGCGGCCTCGATCCAGTGGCGCTGCTCGTCCCAGGCGTAGGTGGGCAGGTCGACGGGGGCGGTGGGCGGTACGAGCCGGCGCCAGTCGACGCCGTGGCCGTGGACGTGGAGCGCGGCGGCGGCGCGGTCCAGGCAGGCGGGGCCGTCCTCGTCGCGGCGCAGCGAGCCCACGGCGACCAGGTTCTCGTCGATGGTGCCCAGGGCGGTCAGCAGCGAGGGGTGCGGGGCGAGTTCGACGAAGCAGCGGTGGCCGTCCGCGATCATGCGCTCGACGGTGGGTGCGAAGCGGACGGGTTCGCGCAGATTGCGGTACCAGTACTCGGCTTCCAGTTCGTCGGTGACCGGTGCCGCGGTGACCGTGGAGTACCAGGCGACGGACGTGGGCTGGGTGAGCACGCCGTCGAGTTCGTCGAGGACGGTGTCGCGCACCGGCTCGACGCGGTCGCTGTGCGAGGCGTAGTCGACGTCGAGCACGCGGGCGAAGACCTGCTCCCGCTCCAGGCCCTCCACGAGGGCGCGGACGGCGTCCACGGCTCCCGACACCACCGTCGAGCGGCCGCTGTTGACGGCCGCGACGGTGATCGCGCCGTCGCCCGTCCGGCGTTCCACCTCGGTGTGCGGCAGCGCGACGACGGCCATGGTGCCGGTGCCGGACAGGCCGGTCAGGGCCTGGCTGCGCAGGGCGACGACGGCGGCGGCGTCGTTGAGGCTGAGGGCACCGGCGACGCAGGCCGCGGCGACCTCGCCCTGGCTGTGCCCGACGACGGCGTCCGGGCGGACCCCTCGGGCCCGCCACACGGCGGCCAGCGACACCATCACGGCGAACAGGACCGGCTGGACGACGTCGACGCGGTCGGGGTCGGGGGCCGTGGGGTCACCGCGCAGGACGGAGGTCACCGACCAGCCGGTGAAGGGCCGCAGGGCGGCGTCGCAGCGGTCGAGCTCGTCGGCGAACACCGGGTCCTGGTCGAGGAGGTCGCGTGCCATGCCGGGCCACTGGGAGCCCTGGCCGGGGAAGACGAACGCCACCTTGCCGGTGCGGGCCGTCCGGGGCGGGCCGGTGACGAGGCCGTCGTCGGCCGTGCCCTCGGCGAGCGCGCGCAGGGAGCGCAGCAGGCCGTCCCGGTCGGCCGCCCGGACGACGGCCCGGTGCTCGAAGTGGGTGCGGTGGTGGGCGAGGGTGGCGGCGACGGCGGGCAGCGGCAGGTCGGGCCGGGCGTCGAGGTGGTCGAGCAGCCGGGCCGCCTGGGCGCCGAGCGCCGGGAGGCCGCGCGCGGAGAGCGGGAACAGGGCGGCACCGGGCGGGTCGGCGGGCCGGGGCTCCGGTGCGTCGGGGGCCTCCTCCAGCACGACATGGGCGTTGGTGCCGCTGATGCCGAACGCGCTCACTCCTGCGCGCCGCACCCGTCCGGACTCCCGCGGCCAGGGGCGTGCCTCGTCGAGGACGCGCAGTCCGCCGTGCTCGAAGTCGATGTGCCCGGTCGGCGTCCCGGCGTGCAGGGACGCCGGTATCCGCTCGTGCCGGAGCGCCAGGACGGTCTTGATGACGCCGGCGATGCCCGCGGCGGCCTGCGTGTGCCCGATGTTGGACTTCAGGGACCCGATGCCGAGGGGCCGGCCGGCGGGGCGGTCCGGGCCGAACACGGCGGCGAGGGCGCGGCCCTCGATGGGGTCGCCGAGCGGGGTGCCGGTGCCGTGCGCTTCGACGTGGTCGATGTCGTGCGGCCGCAGCCCGGCCGCGTCGAGCGCGGCCCGCACCACGCGTTCCTGGGCGGGTCCGCTGGGGGCGCTCAGGCCCTGGCTGCGGCCGTCCTGGTTGATCGCGGAGCCCTTGACGACGGCGAGGACCCGGTCGCCGTCGCGGCGGGCGTCCGCGAGCCGCTTGAGGAGGACGACACCGCAGCCCTCCGCCCAGACGACCCCGTCGGCGTCGGCGGAGAAGGGGCTGCACCGCCCGGACGGCGACAGCCCGCGCAGCCGGCTGAACTCGACGTGCCCGCGCGGGGTGAGCAGCAGGGTGGCGCCGCCGGCCAGCGCGAGGTCGCACTCGCCGCCCGCCAGCGCCCGTGCCGCCAGATGCAGGGCGACCAGGGAGGAGGAGCAGGCGGTGTCGACGGTGACGGCGGGTCCGCGCAGGCCGAGGGTGTAGGCGATGCGCCCGGAGGCGACGCTGGGCGCGGTGCCGGTGCCGACGTGCCCGTCGAGTCGGCCGAGGCCGGCCGAGGCGAGGTAGCCGCCGTCGTACAGGCCGACGTAGACGCCGGTGGAGCTGCCGTTCAGGGTGGCGGGGACGATGCCGGCGCGTTCGACGGCCTCCCAGCTCGTCCGCAGCAGGAGCCGCTGCTGGGGGTCCATGGCCGCCGCCTCGCGCGGGGAGATCCCGAAGAACGCGGCGTCGAAGCGGTCGATGTCGCGGAGGTAGCCGCCGCGCAGGGAGTACGCCTTGCCCGTCGCCTCCGGGTCGGGATCGTACAGGTCGCCGGTGTCCCAGCGGCCCGCGGGCGCGTCACCGACGGCTTCCCGGCCCGCGTCGAGGAGCCGCCACAGGGCGTCGGGGTCCTCGGCGCCGGGCAGCCGGCAGGCCATGGAGATGATCGCGATGTCGTCGTGGCGGTGCGGGTCCGTGCCGTCGCGTTCCGGGGGTGCGGCCGGGGTGATGGGCCGGTCGTCGAGGACGGCTTCCGAGAGCGCCGCGATCGTGGGGTGGTCGAAGACCACGGAGGGGTCGAGGGGCCGGCCGGTGAGCGCCGACAGGTCGGCCGCCAGGGTCACCAACTTCCGTGATCCGAGGCCGAGTTCGGCGAGGGGACGGTCGGGGTCGACGGAGTCCGGGTCGAGTCCGGTCGCCCGGGCGACGGCGGACTCCAGCCAGGCCCGGACGTCCTGCGGGGTGCGCAGGGGCGGATCGGGGAACTGCTTCGGGGACGCGTGCGCAGGCATGGAGACAGATGTCCTCGGGGGTCGCGGAGAGAAGGCCGCGGCGTACGGGGGTTGCTCGGGTCCGCGTACGCCGCGGTGTGCGTCGTACGGCGCGCTCGGCGGCGTACGGCGGGACGGGGCGGCGTCAGCCGAGGGCGGGTTCCTCGATACGGGCGAGGGTGCCGCCCAGGTGGGCCGCCCGGGAGGCATGGCGCTGGATCTTGCCGCTGGAGGTCTTGGGAATGGTGCCGGGCCGGACGAGGACCACCTCGCGCAGCGCGATGCCGTGGGCGTCCGCGACGGCGCTGCGGATCACGTCGACGATCTTCTCCGCCTCGCCCGCCATGTCAGGGGCGATCTCGGCGACGAGGACGGCCTGTTCGGTGCCGGCCGCGCCGTCCGAGGTGGCCGGGGTGTCCACGCCGAAGGCGGCGGTGCAGCCGGGGCGCAGGGCCGGGTGGGCGGTCTCCGCGGTCAGTTCGAGGTCCTGCGGGTAGTGGTTGCGGCCGTCGACGACGATGAGGTCCTTGAGGCGTCCGGTGACGAACAGCTCGCCGTCGCGCAGGAATCCGAGGTCGCCGGTGCGCAGGAAGCGGCCCTCGTGCCCGGCGAGGCGGGCCCGGAAGGTCTCGCGGGTGGCGAGGGCGTTGCGCCAGTAGCCCTTGGCGACGCTCGCGCCGGACACCCAGATCTCACCGACCTCGCCGTCGGGGAGTTCCTCGCCGCGCTCGGGGTCGGCGACGGCGACGGTGAGTCCGGGTCCGGGGCGGCCGGAGCCGACGGCGGCGGTGTCGGGCCGCCCGTCGGGGGGCGGGAGCAGGGTGGGCGCGGTGCCCGGGGTGCTGCCGGTGACCATGAGGGTGGCCTCGGCCAGGCCGTAGCAGGGGTACAGGGCCTCGCGGCGGAAGCCGGCCGGGGCGAAGGTGTCGGCGAAGCGCCGCAGGGTGGCGGCCCGCACGGGCTCGGCGCCGTTGAAGGCGACCTTCCACGCGCTCAGGTCGAGGCCGTCGAGGAGTTCGGGCGTGGCGTGCCGCAGGCTGAGTTCGTAGGCGAAGTTGGGGCCGCCGCTGGTGTGCGGGCGGTAGCGGCCGACGGCGTCGAGCCAGCGCCGCGGCTGCTGCAGGAAGTGCAGCGGGGAGAACAGGGTGGCGGTGACGCCGAGATAGACGGTGTTGAGGACGGGGCCGATGAGGCCCATGTCGTGGTAGACGGGCAGCCAGCTGACGAACATCTCGTGTCCGTGCTCGGCGATGGCGTCCTCGGTGTGCCCCATGCGCTCGGTGATGATCCGCTCGTTGTCGAGCAGATTGCCGTGCGTGACCATCACGCCGCGGGGCGCGGAGGTGGAGCCGGACGTGTACTGGAGGAAGGCGACCGAGTCGGCGTCCAGGTCGGGTTCGCGCCAGGCGGCGGCCGCGTCGTCGGGGATGTCCTCGGTGGCCACGCAGGTCAGTCCGGCGAGCTCGGGCAGGTGCTCGGTCAGGCCGGTCAGCGCCTCGATCACCTCGCGGCCGCCCAGGATCACCTGGGCGTCGGCGTCGGCGATCAGCCGCCGCATCCGGGTCAGGGCGCGGTGGTTCCGGGATCGGCCGCGCGGGGGGACGCCGGGGACGGCGACGACTCCGGCGGCGAGGCAGCCGAGGTAGCCGCAGACGAACTCCAGGCCGGGCGGGAGGAGCAGCATGGCCCGGCTGCCCGTGAGGCCGCGCTCCTGGAGCCAGGCGGCGATCGCGCGGGACCGCCGGGCGAGGCGGCCGTAGGAGAGCTCCTGGATCTCGCCGTCGCAGTCGCCGGTGACGAGGTATCGGTAGGCGGTGCGCTCGGGGTGGCGCACCGAGTGCTCGGTCATAAGGTCGACCAGGGATCGCACCATGTCGCGAGTCTCACCTGTCTGGATCGGTGGGCGAAGGAGGGAGTTCGAGGGTCACGTGCCGGACACGTGCAGACGCCTCGGTCGCCCGGGCCCCCTTGCCCGGCCGTCCGTCTCGACGACCCGCCGAGGGGTCACGGCGCTGGTCCGCCGTCCCCTCGTGTCCCCCCGCATCAATGTGCTACCGGTGAGTAGAACCGTAGCAAGCCTGTCCGGTCCGATGGGCCGAACGCATGTAAACCCTACGTGTCGAACGGGCGTTGGCGAAGCGGGGCCCTGTTCGGCGCGTCGCGAACCCACTCAACTCTCCTGCCACGGACCACAATTGCGACAGTCCGCGACAGATGCGAGCAACCTCCCGGCACATTCGAACCCAAGTATTCGCCGACCGTGCGAGATCGATCGATGACGGTGTGTACTGTGCTCCGAGCGCCGCGCGCCACGGTCGCGCGACGAGGCCTGCCCGACTGCCCCGAACCGACCTTCTGGGAAACCGACTCGATGATCGAATTACCGGACCTGGTGACCGGCGGGCTCGCCGTCGGCATGCTGTCCGCGCTCGCCCTGGGCGGCCTGCTGCTGCGCGCACAGCGCCAACAGGCGCTCCAGCGCGCCGAGATCGGCCGGCTTCGCGCCCGACTCGACGAGGTCGCGCGGGCGTTGACGGACGAGGTCGAGCACCTGGCGGCGCGGCGCCTGCCCGCCGCCGCCCGGCAGCAGACCCACGCGAACGTCGCCGTGCCCGGCCCGCTGCACCCCCAGACCTCCGGCACTCCCCTGGGCCTCGCGCTGGAGCACGTCCTGGACGCCCTGCGCACCGAACTCACCGCGCAGCGCACCCGGATCGACGCGGCCGCGCAGGCCGGTATGCGCGGCGCGACCCGCGAGATCCAGGCGGCGCTCTACCGCTTGCAGGACGCGCTGCGCGGACTCCAGCAGAAGTACGACGACCCCGAGCTGACGCAGACGCTGTTCCAGCTCGACCACGAGAACGAGCAGTCGCTGCGGCGCGCGCAGGTCGCCGCCGTGGTGTGCGGGGCCTGGGTCGGGCTCGCGCGCGAGGAGTCGCACCTGGTGGACGCGGTGACCGGCGGCCAGGCACGGCTCGCCGGCTACCACCGGGTCCGGGTCCACAACCATCTGGAAGCGGGCACCGCGCTGGTGTCCCACGCCGTGGAGCCGGTCGCGATCATCGTCGCCGAACTCCTCGACAACGCTCTGCGGCACTCCGCGCCCGACACCGACGTCGTCGTCAACCTGGAGCACGTCCACCACGGTGTGTGCGTCACGGTCGACGACGCGGGCCTGGGCATGACACAGGACGAACGCGCCCGTGCGCAGCGGCTGGTGGCGGGGTCCGAGCCGATCCTCCTCACCGACCTCGGCGATCCGCCGCGGATGGGGCTGGCCGCGATCGGGCAGCTGACGCGGCAGTTCGATCTGGGCGTGGACCTGTCGTCGCCGTCGCCGTACGGCGGGGTGCGCGCGGTGCTGCGGGTGGACAGCCGTCTGCTCGGGCACATCGACCCCGAGGAACGGCCCCCGGCGGCGAGCGCGCCGCGCTCCACCCGCCCGACGTCCCGGGTCGAGCCGGCCGCCGTCCCCGGCCCCCGGTCCACCGGCCCGTCCTCCGAGGGCGACCCCGCGGACTCCGCGCACGGCTACGGCAGTGACCGGCCCGAGGGCGACACGGGCTCCGGGCACCGGGACGGACACGACACCGGGGGGCTGCCGCGGCGCCGGCGCCGTACGCGGGTGACCGCCGCGTCGGAGGAGCCCGCCGCGCCGCGGTCCGAGGCCCCCCGCCCGGAGCAGGCGGCCGCCGCGCTCGGCGCGCTCCAGGCGGGCACCGCCGCGGCACGGTCCGCCACCGGCGGCATCACCGACGAGGCGGCCCCCGCCGCGACGGAGCGCGAGGAACCGGCCCCGGCCGACTCGACCACCGGGACCGGCTCCACCGACCGGTCCGACCCGACCGGCCCGACCGGACCGACCGCCTCGTCCGACCCGACCGACCATGAACCGACCGACCACGAACTGACCGACCACGAAGGGGGAACGGCTCGATGAGCAGCCGCGATGCGGGAGACACGGCCTGGGTGCTCGATCCGATCCTGGAGGTGCCGCACGTCGTGGCCGCCGTGCTGCTCACCCGGGACGGACTCGTGACCGGCTACACCGACGCGCTGGCCCAGCCCTCGGCCGAGCGCGTCGCCGCGATCACCAGCACCGTGCAGGGCGCCTGCCGCACCGCGGCCGCCGCGTTCGCCGACCGGGACCGGGCCGAGGTGCGCCAGGTCGTCATCGAGTCCGACCACGGCTATGTGCTGATCGTGCCGACGGACCACGGCACCTGTGTGGCCGCCTACGGAGACCAGGAGGTGCGCCTCGACCTCCTCGCGCACCGCGTGCACTCGCAGGTGGCGCGGCTCGGCGAGAAGGCGATGGCCGCCGCGCCCCGGGGCGGCGACGGCGGCGCGCCGGCATGACCGGCCGCCGTGGTGGCCGCCCCCTGGTCCCCGCGTACCTGTCGACCGGCGGGGTGGCCCGGCCCAGCCGGCCGCACCTGGAGCGGCTGTCGGTGCTCACCCGCGCCGGCGCGCCCGCTCCCGCCGGTCTGCCCGCCGCCCAGCTCGCCCTGCTGGACGCGCTGGAGGACGGCTCGCTGACGGTGGTGGAGGCGGCGGCGCTGCTGCGGCTCCCTGTGTCGGCGGTGCGCGTCCTCGCGGGCGGCCTCATCGACCGGGAACTGGCGTCGGCCCGCGCGCCGATCCCGCCCGCCGCACGCTTCGACCCCGACCTGCTGAAGAGAGTGGCCGATGGCCTTCGCGCCCTCAAGCACGCCTAGCGACGTCCGCGCCCGCGCCACCGCGGGTACGTCCGACGACGTCCATCTCCCCGACACCGCACGGGACCTGGTCAAGATCCTGGTGACCGGGCCGTTCGGGGTGGGCAAGACGACCCTGATCGGTTCCGTCTCCGAGATCCGGCCCCTGCACACCGAGGAGCCGCTCAGCGAGGCGTCCGCGCCGGTCGACGACCTCGCCGGGGTACGGGACAAGTCGACGACGACCGTGGCGGTCGACTTCGGCCGGATCAGCCTGCCGGGCGGGGGCGTGCTCTACCTGTTCGGCACGCCCGGCCAGGAGCGGTTCCGGCCCCTGTGGGACGACATCGCCTACGGCGCCCTGGGCGCCCTCGTCCTGGTCGACTGCCGGCGCATCGACGCCTCGTTCGGCGTGCTGGGACTCGTGGAGGAGACGGGTCTGCCGTACGCGGTCGCCTTCAACACCTTCCCGGACGCGCCCCGGCACCACACGGAGGCCGAACTGCGCGCCGCCCTCGACCTGGAGGACGGCACCCCGATGGTCACCTGCGACGCGCGGGACGCCGGCTCGTCCGTCGACGCGCTCCTCGCCCTCGTCCAGCACCTCATCGACCGCGACACCCCGGAGGGCCGGTGACCGTCCACTCCCCCGACCTCGACAGCTTCTCGCGCGCGACGCCCGTACGGCTGTGGGAGGACGGCTTCGCGCGCGACCCCTACCGCTACTACGAGGCGCTGCGCGCCCAGGGCCCGGTCGGCTGGGGCGAGTTGGCGCCGGGCGTCCCGGCGTACGTCGTCACCGGCCGTCGCGCGGCACTGGACCTGCTGCACGACACGGACGCCTTCTCGCACGATCCCCGGCCGTGGGAGTCGACGGTCGCCGACGACTCGCCGATCCTCGGCATGATGCGCTGGCGGCCCAACACGCTGTTCGCCGACGGCGCCGCCCATGTGCGGTACCGCACCTCGCTGATCGACACGTTCGACGGGATCGAGCCGCACGACCTGCGGACCCGGGTGCACCGGGCGGTGCGGGTGCTGGTCGGCCGGTTCGGCCCGAGGGGCGAGGCCGATCTGGTGGGCGAGTTCGCGCGGCCGCTGATGGCGCTGGTCTTCAACAGCCTCTTCGGGCTGCCGGACAGCCAGAGCGACCGGCTCGACGTGGCACTGGGCAAGATGATGGAGGGCGGCGCCGAGGCCGCCGAGGGCGAGGCGGAGTACGGCGGCTATGTGCTGGAGCTGATCGCCGCCAAGGCCGCGGCACCGGGCGACGACCTGCCGAGCCGGCTCCTGGCCCACCCGGCCGGACTCACCCCGGAGGAGGTCACCTGGCAGGTGTTCCTCACCCTGGGCGCCGGGCACGAACCGACCGCCAACCTGGTGTCGAACGCCCTCTCCCGCATCCTCGGCAACCCGAGCTTCTACTCGACGCTGACCAGCGGCGCCCGCCCGGTGACGGACGCGGTCGTGGAGGTGCTGCACCACGAGACGCCGCTGGCCAACTACGGCATCCACTACGCCCGCAGGCCCCTGTCGTTCCACGGCGCCTGGATCCGGGCGGCGGTCCCGGTGGTGATCTCGTACGGGGCGCTCGCCCACTTCGCCGAGCGGGACGCGCCCGGTGAGCGGCAGCCCCGCGACGCCTCCCATCTGTCCTGGTCGGCGGGGCCGCACGCCTGCCCGGTGCGGCAGCACACGCTGCTGATCGCCACCGAGGCCATCGAACGGCTCACCCAGTGGCTGCCCGACCTGGAGCCGGTCCTGCCGCGGGAGCGCCTGACCTGGCGGCCCGGGCCGTTCCACCGCTCGCTGACCTCGCTGCCCGTCCGGTTCAGCCCCCGCTCCCCCGACCAGCCAGGAGGCCCGTCGTGACCGTGACCGACCGCATCGCCATCGACCCGTTCGGAGCCGACATCCCCGGCGAGAGCGCCCGGCTGCGCGCCCGCGGCCCGATCGTGCCCGTCGAGCTGCCCGGCGGCATCCCCGCCTGGGCCCCGACGACGTACGACACGCTGCGGGGGCTGATCCTCGATCCCCGGGTCAGCAGGGACCCCCGGCAGCACTGGCGGCTCTGGCCCGAGGTGGGCGAACATCCCTCGTGGGGCTGGATCCTGGGCTGGGTCGGCGTGGTCAACATGCTGTCCACGTACGGCGGCGACCACGCGCGGCTGCGCAAGCTGGTCGCGCCGAGCTTCACCCAGCGGCGTACGGAGATCATGCGGCCCCGCGTCGAGGCGATCACCGCGGAACTGCTGGACGCGCTCGACGGGGGCGGCGACGCGGTCGACCTCAAGGCGGCCTTCGCCCACCCGCTGCCGATGCGCATGATCTGCGAGCTGTTCGGCGTGCCGGACGGGCTGCGCGAGGACACCGCCACCCTCATCGCGGCGATCATGGACACCTCCGACCCGACGCCGGAGCACGCCGCGTTCGTGCAGGAGCGGATCGGCTCGGTGCTGGGCGCTCTGATCGCCCACCGGCGACAGGACCCCGGCGACGACCTGACGAGCGAGCTGATCCGGGTCCGCGACGAGGACGGCGACCGGCTCAGCGACGAGGAACTGCTCTACACACTGCTCCTGGTGATCGGGGCCGGCTTCGAGACGACGGTCAACCTGATCGGCAACGCCGTCGTCGCCCTGCTCACCCACCCCGGGCAACTGGCGGCCGTGCGGTCCGGGGAGATCGGCTGGGACGCGGTGATCGACGAGACGCTGCGCGTGCACCCGTCGATCGCGTCGCTGCCGCTGCGGTTCGCCGTGACCGACCTCGAGGTGGGGGACGTGACGATCCCGGCCGGGGACGCGATCATCACGACGTACGCCGCCGCCAATCTGGACCCCGCGCACTACGGGCCGGACGCGGGCGGCTTCGACGCCGCGCGCGGGGCCGACGACCATCTGTCGTTCGGGATCGGGGTGCACCGGTGCATCGGCGCGCCGCTGGCCCGGTTGGAGGCCCTGACCGCGCTGCCCGCGCTCTTCGACCGGTTCCCCGGGCTGCGGCTTGCCGCGGACGAGAAGGAGCTGCGCCAGGTGCCGTCGTTCATCGCGTTCGGCTGGCAGGAGATACCCGTGCGGCTGCGCGGCTGACGGAGGATCCGCGCGGGGACGCGACCGGTCCCCCGTTCCGGTCGTGTCCCCGCGGTGCGTAGACCGTACGGCTCCCGCGCGGGACATGTGTATCGCGTCGGTGCCCGCTGGGCGGCCCCCAGGACTCACCTGTGCACAGCCACGTCCTAAACGCCCGGTTTCGTCGCGTGCAGGGCGGGAGGTTCCAGGTCACCGAGCGCCAGATGCGCCAGGACGACCTCGTAGAGATCGCTGCCACCGGCCAGGAGCCCGCGCTCCAGGACGGGCTCGGCGCTGCGGACGTGCTCGCGCACGGTCTGCGCGTGGACGCCGAGGCGCTGCGCGGCCCGTTCGGCGTTGCCGCCCTCGGCGAGCCAGGCGCGCAGCGTACGGCGCAGGTCCCGGGTGTCCTGGTCGAGACGGGACAGGAGGTCCTGCGCCCAGGTGACCATGGCGGGTCCGGACAGCAGGTCGCGCAGCGAGACGGGGTCGTCGTGCGGGGCGATCTGGTCGGCGGGTGCGCCGGCCAGGCCCTCCCGGGTGTTGAGGGCGACGTGGACGACCGCCCGGGCGGTGAGGTCGGAGAAGCGGGTGCTCAGCAGTGCCTCGACGCGCTCCATACGGGCGCGCACGGTGTTCCGGCTGACGCCGAGCACCTTGGCGGCGTTCACCGCGGTGAACTCCAGGCCGAGCCGGGTGGTGGCGAGCAGTTCGGCCCGGGTGTGGTGCGGCAGGGCGTCGAGCGGGCGCAGCACCCGGGCCGTCCAGCAGCGCAGGGCCGCCGGGTCGACGAGGCGTTCGGGGTGGGTGCGCTCGGCGTAGACGGCGGCCTTCTCGGGCCGGAAGTGGGCGACGGCCAGCGCGCTCACGGCCTGCCCGTAGGCGGTGGCGGTGCGCACCAGGGCCTGGCGGGCGCTGCCGCCGAGGAAGGTGCGCGGGCGCGGCCCGATCAGCGACCGCAGCTCGCGGGCCTCGGTGTCACCGGGGGTGACGACGATGACGTGCTCGTCGACGGCCGGGCACAGCACGACCAGGGCCCGTTCCCCGGTGGCGTCGATGCACTCCTCGGCGAGCCGGTCGCGTTCCTCGGCGCTGCCCTCGACGACGTACACGCAGGCGGTGTCGGTGTCCAGGAGCCCGGGCCACAGCCCGGCCGCGACCCGGCGCGCGGACACGGTGTCCTCGACCATGAGCAACTGGAGGATCGCGAGGCGCAGATCGGAGGTCGCCCGTTCCAGGCGGTGTCCCGCGGCGGTGGACTCGCCGGCCTTGAGCAGGAGTTCCAGGACATGGGCGGTGTGGCCGACGATGTCCGCCGCCCGGCGGTCGAAGGGCTCCGCCCGGGACACGGCGAGGACGCCCGCCGCCGCCGGGTTCGGGCCGGCGACCCGGACCAGCCGCAGATGGCGCCCCCCGCCCTCCCAGGCGGCCGACGCGATCCGGCCGGCGGCCACGGCGTCGGCCAGCTGCTCCTCCAGGGGCGGCCGGGTGCCGGCGACGAGGGCGCCGGAGGCGTCGAGGAGGCAGGCGGTGCCCCGCACGGCGTCCGCGAGCCAGGCCACGACCCGGCCGACGTCCCTGCCCTGCGGCCGCAGATGCTCCAGCAGCTCCTGCGCCCACGGCGAGGGCGCGGTGTCGCTCACCCCTGCCCGCCCGGCCCCGTCCTCTCCGCCAGCCATGTCGGCCTTCACCTCGTCTTGCGGTCTTGCGCCTCGTTCACGTACCGGTCGGGGACGTTACCGCACGCCCGCGCGGCGAGCCGGTGCCGTCGGCGTGCGGGGACGGCCCGGGGATAGGCTCGTCCAATGGCGAAGTACTACGACGTGCACCCCGACAATCCGCAGCCGCGCACCATCGCGCAGATCGCCGAGAGCGTCCGTTCCGGTGCGCTCATCGCGTACCCGACGGACTCCTGCTACGCGCTGGGCTGCCGGCTGGGCAGCCGTGACGGCATCGACCGCATCCGGTCCATCCGCCGCCTGGACGACCGGCACCACTTCACCCTCGTCTGCCAGGACTTCGCGCAGCTCGGCCAGTTCGTGCGGATCGACAACGACGTCTTCCGCACGATCAAGGCGTCGACGCCCGGCAGTTACACGTTCATCCTCCCGGCGACCCGGGAGGTGCCCCGCATGCTGCAGCACCCGAAGAAGAAGACGGTCGGCGTGCGCATCCCCGACCACGTCGTCACGCAGGCGCTGCTCGCCGAGCTGGGGGAGCCGCTGCTGTCCAGCACGCTGCTGCTGCCGGACGAGGAGGAGCCGCTGACCCAGGGCTGGGAGATCAAGGACCGGCTCGACCATGTGCTGGACGGGGTCGTGGACTCCGGGGAGTGCGGCACCGAGCCGACGACGGTGATCGACTTCTCGTCCGGCGAGCTGGAGATCGTGCGCCACGGCGCGGGGGACACGTCCCGGTTCGAGTAAAGGCGTCCCCAAACGGCCGGGGGTGCCCGAGGGCGCGGGACCGTGCGGTGAAAGCATGAGCGCGGTCCGGCCCCGCCGGGGGCCGGTGACCTGTTCCGCCGCGCGATCGCAGAGAGGGCGCCCCCACCATGACCTCCGTCCAGGGCGACGTTGTCGACATCCCCACCGAGGACGGCGTCGCCGACGCCTACCTGGTCCATCCCACCGAGGGCGGGCCCCACCCGGCGGTCCTGCTCTACATGGACGCGTTCGGGCTGCGGCCCCGGCTGGAGGCGATGGCCGACCGGCTCGCCGAGGCCGGGTACACGGTGCTGGTGCCGAACCTGTTCTACCGGGCCCGCCGGGCCCCGGTCCTCGACCTGCCCGAGTTCATCGACACGGCGGCCCGGCCGGACATCTTCGAGGCGCTCGGGCCGATCATGGCGCAGCTGACCCCCGAGGCGGCGATGCGGGACGCCGGCGCCTATCTGCGGTGGCTCAAGTCGTGCCCGGCGGCGGCGGACGGTCCCGTCGCGCTGACCGGCTACTGCATGGGGGCGCGGCTGTCCCTGCTGACCGCCGGCACCTACCCGGACCGGATCGCCGCCGCGGCCGGCTTCCACGGCGGCCGGCTCGCCACGGAGGCACCGGACAGCCCGCACCTGGTGGCCGGACAGGTCACCGCGGAACTGTACTTCGGGCACGCGGACGGCGACCCGTCGCTGCCGCCCGAGCAGATCGAGCGCCTGGAGAAGGCCCTCACGGAGGCGGGTGTCCGGCACCGCTGCGAGGTGTACCCGGGCGCCGGTCACGGCTTCACCCAGTCCGACACCGCCGCCTACGACCGCGCGGGGGACGAGCGGCACTGGGAGGCGCTGCTCGACCTGCTCAACCGCACGTTCTGAGCGGCCTGTTCGGGTGACGGGGGCGGGCCGCTCCCCCGTCACCCGATCATTGTTACGGTGCACCGGTGTCTGTCTCCTCACGTGATACCGCGGAAGGCGCCGGCTGGGGCGCGGCCGAACCCGGCACCTACAAAGGGCTGATGCCGCCCCAGGTGCGGAAGATCTCCTGGCTCGACCCCCGGATGCTGTGGGCGGCCCGCAACGGCGTCCTCGCCTCCCTCCTCGGGGATCCCACGGGCCGTACCCGAAGCCGGTGGGTGGCCCAGCGGGAGGCCGCCGGCGCACCGGCCGACAAGGTGATCCGGCGCGACGACCCCGACCGGTTCTCCTTCCTCGTCATCGGGGACACCGGCGAGGGCGACGACCCTCAGTACGCGGTCGTGCCGGGCTTTCTGAAGGAGGGCCAGGACACCCGCTTCGCCGTTCTCGCCAGCGACGTGATCTACCCGGTGGGCGGTGCCGACGACTACGGCCCCAAGTTCTTCCGGCCGTACCGGGACTACAAGGCGCCCATCTACGCGATACCCGGCAACCACGACTGGTACGAGGACCTGACGGCGTTCATGCGGGTGTTCTGCGACGACGCCCCGCCGCTGCCGCCGGAGCCCGCGCCGCGCCCGCTCAGCCGGGCCCGGCTGCGGTCGCTGCTGTGGCACCGGCCGCGCCAGGGCGACGGGCAACGGCTCGACGACGCACGGACGTTGCGGTCGGACCCGGCCCAACGGGCCGTCCAGCCCGGCCCGTACTGGGCGATCGACGCCGGACCGATCCGGATCGTCGGCATCGACACGGGGCTGCTCGGGACGGTCGACGCCGAACAGGGCGCCTGGCTGCGGGAGGTGTCGAAGGGCCCCCGCCCGAAGATCCTCGTCACGGGCTCGCCGCTGTACGTGGACGGCGAGCACCACCCGTGCGCCATCGAGGGCGGCGGCACCGTGGACGAGATCGTCCGCGACCCGGCCCACCGCTATGTGGCGGCGATCGGCGGCGACATCCACAACTACCAGCGCTACCCGGTGCGGGTGGGCGACCGCGTGATCCAGTACGTGGTGGCGGGCGGCGGCGGCGCCTTCATGCACGCCACGCACACCATCAAGAAGGTCGACGTGGCGGGCGTCGGCGAGGACGACTTCCGCTGCTATCCGCTGCGCGGCGACTCCCTGGCGTTCTACAGCGCGCTGTACGGCCGGCGGCTGCGGCTGCGCCGCTTCTTCACCCTGACCGAGGCGGAGGCGGCGGCCGTCGTCGCCGAGCGTCTGGGCATGCGGCTGACCCGCGCGCAGCAGGCCACGGCACGCGTGACCTGGCGGGTCCGGCTGGTGGCCGCCCTGCTCGGCGCGGGCCGCCGACCCGACCGCCGGGCACGGCTGCGGCTGCCGGTGCGCAAGATTCACACGCAGTTGTTCTCGCCGAGTTCGGCGACGTACAGCCCGCCGTTCTTCAAGTGCTTCCTGCGGCTGGACGTCGGCCCGGAGGCGATCCGGCTGCGCTGCCACGCCGCGACCGGGAACCTCGCCCAGGAACTCGACCCGCCGGTGGAGGACGAGGTGACGATCCCGCTGGTCTGAGACGCGGGGGCGGGAACATCGCCGTCCGGGAGCGCGTTGCCCGAGCCGTACGGCTTCGATCACCCGGTCATCGGACGACGGAGGGCCTGTGGCACCCATCTCCCGCCCCTTGCGCAAGCTGGGCTTCCTCACCATCGGACTGTTCGACGGGGCGGACCCGGCCCGCGGCCACGAGTCCACCCTGGAACTCATCGAGCTGGGCGAGCGGCTCGGTTTCGACAGCGCGTGGGTCCGCCACCGGCATCTCCAATACGGCATCTCCTCCCCCGTCGCCGTCCTGGCCGCCGCCTCGCAGCGCACCCGCCGGATCGAGCTGGGCACCGCGGTGATCCCGCTCGGCTGGGAGAACCCGCTGCGCCTCGCCGAGGACCTCGCCACCGTCGACCTGCTGTCCGGCGGGCGGCTCAACCCCGGGGTGAGCGTGGGCCCGCCGACGCACTACGACCGGGTGAAGGAGGCCCTGTACCCGGACACCGCCGACGCCGAGGACTTCGGCTACGAGCGGGTCCGGCGGCTGCTGGACTTCGTACGCGGTGAGCGCGTCACGGACTTCAGCGGTACGGAGGAGTTCGAGGTGTTCTCCGACCGGGTGCAGCCGCATGCCCCGGGCCTGGGCGGCCGCCTGTGGTACGGCGGCGGCAGCCTGCGGTCGGCGCGCTGGGCGGGTGAGCACGGGATGAACCTGCTGACCAGCAGTGTGGTGAAGGCCGAGGACGGGCAGGAGGGCGCTCCCGACTTCGCGCGGATCCAGCTGTCCCACATCCGCGCGTTCCGGGAGCGCCACCCCGACGGGGAGCGCGCCCGCGTCTCCCAGGGCCTCGTCGTCATCCCGACCGACTCGGCGACACCCGGGCAGATCGCCCGGTACGAGAAGTACGTCGCCGAGCGCACCCCCCGCACGACCGCCCCGCAGGGCCCCGCGCGGCTGCTGTTCGCACCGGACCTGCTCGGCACCTCCGAGGAGATCGCCGAACGCCTCCACGCCCACGCGGCGTTCCGCGAGGTGGACGAGGTGGCGTTCGCGCTTCCGTTCACGTTCGGGCACGACGACTATGTGCAGATCCTCACGGACATCGCGACCCGGCTCGGTCCGGCGCTGGGGCGTCCGGCGCCCTGAACGGGGCGGTGACCTCCGGGGCGGTGATCTCCTGGTCGAGCAGATGCAGCGGGGCGGCCGCCACCCCGGCCGCCTCGACGGCGTCCCAGTGGGCGAGGGCGCGGGACAGGTCGACCAGGCCGTGCGTCAGCGGCAGGTCGCCGATCACCGGGTCCGGCCGTGTCGTGCGGTGGGCGTGGAGCAGCGACTCCAGCCGGCAGGAGGCCAGAGTGCCCGGAATGCCGGAACGCCCGGCGAAGCCGGCGGCGGCCAACTCCGGGAGGTCCTCGGCGAGCCGGGGCCGGGTGGCGCCGGCGTCCAGCAGGCCACCGCCGACGACCAGCACATCGCGCCGCACCCTCATACGCTCCAGCGCCCGCGCGGTGTCGAAGCAGTGCGGGAAGGAGTCGTCGACCAGGATCGTGCCGGGACGCAGCCGGCCGACGTCCACGAGCGCCGACGCGCCGCTGACGGCGGTCACGATCAGCTCGCTCGCGTAGACCTCGTCGGGCAGCGCGGGGCCCGACTCCACGATCCGCACGGGCAGGCCGGGGTGCGTGGCCGCCAGCTCCGCCGCCAGCCGTTCGAGCCGCGGCCCGCTGCCGGGCAGGTCGCACAGCACGAGGTCGGCCGGCGGGTGGGGTGACCGTGCGAGCAGCAGCCGCAGGGCGGAGGTGCCGATCGAACCGCAGCCGACGACGGCGAGGGACAGCCGGTCGAGCCGGCCCCCGGTGGCGTCGAGGGCGGCGTGCACGGTCTTCACGACGGCGACGGTCGTGGTGGCGTGCCCCGTGGTGATCGCCGTGTCCGTCCGGGCCTCGCGCAGCACGTCGAAGCCGTAGCCGGTGAGGGACGGGATCGTCCCGGCCAGCGAGACACAGCGGGCGCCGAGCGCGGCCGCGTGCTCGACGGCTCGCGCGGTGCGGGCCGCGAGGTCCCCGGCGGTGGCGAGTTCGTCGGCGAACAGCGGCAGGGCGACGAAGCCGGACAGGCCCAGCGGGGTGCCGGTGCGCTCCAGCAGCCGGGGACGGCCGTCCGGGAAGAGCAGGCCGCGGATCTCCTCACGGCCGGGGCTCGGCGTGCCGGGCGGCAGTCCGGCGAGGGCGGCGAGGTGCCCGGGCGCGGGCAGACAGCCGACGAGGGCCGCGTCCAGCGCCGGGCCCCGGCGGGTGCGGTGGGTGTCGGCCCGCAGCTCCTCGTGGATCCGTTCGGCCAGCTCTGCGGCCCGGCCGGCCGTGAGCGCCGCCGCCGAGGCGCGGACGGTGACCCGCAACCCCTGCGCGTCGGGCAGCGGGCGTACGGCCAGGAACACGTCGGTGCCGGGCGGGGGTGGGGCGAGGAGGGTGTCGGACTCGTCGGCGCTCAGGGACAGCGTGCCGCCGGGCGGCGCGCCCAGCGAGGTGAAGTCGAGGAAGGTGAAGAAGAACTGGGCGTGCCGGGGCAGCCCGGTGGCGGTGTCGGGGCCGGTGGGGCCCTCGGCGCGGGCGAGTTCCGTCTCGGCGGCGATCCGGCGCAGGTCGTCGGCGAAGGCGGGCCGCCGGCCGGGGTCGGCGGGCGGCTCCGGACGCACCGCGACGGCCTGCGCGAAGGGCCCGAACACCCGGTGCGCGTCCGCGGTGGAGTCCTCGCGTCCGGTGACGGCGAGACCGATCACCAGATCGGACTGTCCGGTGAGGTCGGTGAGCGCCCGATGGTAGGCGGTGAGCAGCGGGGCGTGGAGGGTGCCGCGCGCCGAACGGGCCAGCCGGCGCAGCCGCCGCGTGGTGGTCGCGTCGACCGTGAAAGCGGTGGTGTGGAACCCTCCGGCTCCCTCGGCGCCGGAGGGACGCAACACGGGTGCGGTGTAAGGGGCGTTCAGCCGGGCCCGGTACGCCTCCGCTTGGGGGCCGGAGGGGCGGGGCCGCGCGACGGACCGGACGACATGGTCGCGGAAGGTGCTCTCCAGCGGGGGCAGGCCGGGGGGCAGGCCCCGGTCGAGGCGGTCGTACACGGTGAGGAGTTCCCCGGCGAGCAGGGCGGCGCTGTAGCCGTCGCCGATGAGGTGGTGGGCGTGCACGAGGAGGACGTGCTCGTCGGGTGCCGTGCTGAACAGGGCCGCCCGGAGCAACGGCCAGGCCCAGGGCTCGAGTCGGCGCCGCCCCTCCTCGGCGATCCGTTCCTCCAGGAGGCCGGGGTGGACGGTCTCCCGCAGGACGGGCAGCCGCAGGGAGTCAGGGAGTTCCTGCTGCACGGGCGGCCGGGCTCCGGCCGGGAACACCGTGCGCAGCATGGGGTGCCGGGCCACCAGTACGTCGACGGCCCGCTGGAACAGGTCGGGGCGCAGACGGCCGGTGAGCCGGAACCGGGCGAGCCAGGCGGAGCCTGCGGCGGGGTCGAGGGTGTCGGCGAGGAGGAAGCCCCGCTGGGACGGCGTGAGGGGGTACGGGCCGGTCCCGACGGCGGGCGGGGCGGCCTCCGGCGCCGGTTCGGCGGCGTCCACGGCCTTCGCGAGCGCGCGCAGGGTGCGGTGGGTGTAGAGGACCGTCGGCCGTGGCACGGCGGGGAGTTCGGCACGCATCCGGGCGAACAGCTCCAGCACCATGATGGAGTCGCCGCCCAGCTCGAAGAAGTCGTCGTCGGCCGTGACGCCGGGCGCGTCCAGCAGCGCCGCCCAGATCCGCGCGAGAGTGCGCTCGGTCGGGGTGGCGGGCGGCGGCGCGGTGGGCGGCGCGGGACGCGGCGCCGGCACGACGGTCGGGCGCGGGGTGCCCGCCTCGCGGGCCAGCCGCTCGCGGTCGACCTTGCCGGTGCCGGTGAGGGGCATCGCGGTGACGCCGTGGACCCGTCCGGGCAGCATGTACGAAGGCAGGGTGCGGGACAGGAACGCCCGCACGGCACGGGTGTCCGGGACCGGGGCGCCGGGCCGGGGTTCGAGGTGGGCGACCAGGCGTCCCTGTGCGGGCAGGACGGCGGCGCGGGCGATGTCGGGGTGGGACAGCAGGACGGCCTCGATCTCGCCGGGCTCGACCCGGTGCCCGTGGACCTTCACCTGGTCGTCCAGCCGGCCGAGGAACGCGAGGACGCCGTCCGGGGTACGCCGGACCCGGTCGCCGCTGCGGTACCAGCGCCGCCCGTCGCGCTCGACGAACGCCGCCGCGGTGAGCTCGGGTTCGCCGAGGTAACCGGGCGTCAGGCCGGTTCCGGAGATCAGGAGTTCGCCCGCCTCGCCGGGTGGGCAGGGGCGCAGGCCCGGCGTGACGACGGCCACGAGGGTGCCGGCGACCGGGCGGCCGATGGGGACGTGGCGCAGGTCGTCGGACGGGCGGGCGTCGAGGATGTGGCAGGTGGCGTTGATGGTGGCCTCGGTGGGCCCGTACAGGTTGGCGATCCGGTGGCCCGGTGCGCCGCCGCACGCGTCGAGCAGGTCGAACCAGCGGCGCACCTGTGCGGCGGGCAGGGCCTCGCCGCCGACGTGCACCCAGCGCAGCGCGGACAGGTCGGGGGGTGTCCCGTCCCGCCCGGCCCGGACCTCGGCGGTGGTGAGCAGCCGTTCCCACAGGGTGGGCACCGAACTCCACACCGTGATCCGGTCGTTCACGACCCGGTCCAGGAGGGCGTCGGGGTCGCGGAGCACGTCGCGGGTGAGGGTATGGACGGTGGCCCCGGCCAGCAGCGGTGCCAGCACCTGCCGTACCGAGGCGTCGAAGCAGACGGACGCCGTCTGCAGGAGGCGGTCCCCGGGCCCGTAGCCGAAGGTGGACAGCGCCCAGTCGAGGTAGGCGAGCATCGACCGGTGGGTGATCGGGACGGCCTTGGGGCGGCCGGTGGAGCCCGAGGTGAGGATCACGTAGGCGACGGCGTCGGGACCGGCGTGCCGGTCCGGGCCGGGGTCCGGCGGGGCGTCGGTGCCGGGCCCGTCGGCGAACACCGCCCCCACGCCGTCGAGTTCGGCGACGGCCTCGCGGGTCGCGGCGTGGCAGACCACGGTGGTGACGCCGGTCCGCAGCAGGTGCTCGCGCCGGCGTGCCGCCGGGTGCTCGGGGTCCAGCGGCACCCAGCCGGCGCCCGCGCGCAGGATGCCCACGATGCCGGTCACGACGTCCGGGCCCTGTTCGACGAGGAGGCCGACCAGGTCGCCGGGGCCCACGCCCCGCGCGCGCAGCCGGGCCGCGAGGGCTGCGGAGGCCGTGTCCAGGGCGGCGTAGGTGAGCGTGGTCCCGCCGGTGTCGATCGCCACGGCGTCCGGCGTCGCCCGGAACCGGGCGAGGAGCCGGGCGGTGACCCCCTCGGCGGCCGGAGCGTGGGTGTCACCGGCGGCGGCCCGCAGTTCCGCCAGGTACTCCTCCGCCAGGCGCGCGGTGGTCTCGCCGCGGAACAGGTGCGCGGGGTGGTTCCAGGAGAAGTGCAGGGCCGCGTCCGCCTCCCAGCACAGCAGGCCGAGCCGGGTGGCGGCGGAGGCGGTGGCCGCCGCCGTCGGTGTCACGGTCACGGGCCGGCCGTGGCCGTGACGCACGGGGAAGCGGGCGAAGCTGAACCCGGCGGGCGCCACCGTGCGCGGAGCCGGCCCGGCGGTGGGCAGCGACGCGGCGAGGTCGGGGCTGCCCGGCGTGCCGTGCGCCTCCGCCTCCCGCCAGATGTGCCGCAGCCGCACGGCCAGTTCGGGCACGCTCTCGGCGGGGTCGACCCGTACGAACACGGGGAGGGTGTCGGCGAGCGGACCCACCAGTCGTCCGATGCCGGGCAGGGCCGTCTCCCGACGGGAGCGCGCCACGTTCACCGCGACCGCCGGCCGTCCGCTCCAGCGGGCCAGGCAGCGGACGTGGACGGCGAGGAGCACATGGAAGAGCGACACCTCGTGCCGGGCGGCCAGCTCGCGCAGCGCGGAGCTGAGCGCCGCGTCGGCGGTCGCCCGGTGGTGCACGTACGGCGGTGCCGGCACGGCCTGCGGATCGCCGTCGTACGGCAGTGCCGTGGCGGGGTCGGCCGGTTCGTGCGCGGCGATCCGCTCCCGCCAGTAGCGCAGGTCGCGGTCGAAGGCGGGCGTGTCGCGGTCGGCGGCGAGCAGGGCGGCGTACGCGCCGAACCCGGCCTGCGCCGGGGCCGGTTCCTCGGTGGATGCGGCGTCCGTGAGGGCGGTGTAGAGCTCCCACAGGTCCTCGCACAGCACCTTGAGGCTGTAGCCGTCGGCGGCGGCGTGGTGGACGACCAGCAGCAGATGCGCCGGCCGGGGGTCGCGGCGGTCGCGGACGAGGACGGCACGCACCGGGTCCTCGGCGGTCAGGTCGAACGGCCGGTCGCACAGGGCCCTTTCGAGGTCCGGCAGGACACGGTCGACGTCGTCGGTGTCGCGCACCTCGTACCAGCGGGGCGGGCGGTCGGCGGGGCCGGCGGGCGCCGTGTACTGCGACGGGGGCACGGCCGCGGTGACGCGCATGCGCAGCATGGGATGCCGGGCGGCGAGTCGGGACAACGCCCGGCCGAGGGTCTCGGCGTCGAGGGGGCCGCGCACGGTCTGCCGTACGTAGCCGTAGGCGGTGACGCCCTCGAACAGGGCCTCGGTGGTCAGGAAGGCGCGTTGCAGCGGGGTCAGCGGGATCGGCCCGTCGTCGCCGGGGTGCCGCCGGGCGGTGAGGGGCGCGGGCGGGTGGTCCTCGGCGACCGCGGTCCGCAGGTGGGCCGTCAGTTCACCGACGGTCCGGTGCTCGAAGAGCAGGGTGGCGGGCAGCGGCCGGCCGAGTTCGCCCTCCAGCCGGCGCGCGAGGTCCACGGCGGTGAGCGAGTCCAGCCCGAGGCCGAGGAAGGGATCGTCGTCGCCGATGTCACGGGGGTCGCGGTGCAGGGCTTCGGCCAGGAGACGGCGGATCAGGCCGGTGGTGTCGTCCGGGGCCGGGGCCGGGGCGGAGGGGGGCGTGGACGGCGCCTCGAGTGCCGGCGGTGCGATCCGTTCGGGTGCCACGAGCAGATGCGGGGCGCCGGTCCCGACGGCGGTCCGCAGCGCGGCGATCGCCTGCCGCGCGGTCATCGGCGTCAGTCCCAGCTCCCGCAGCCGTGTTCCGGACGCGGTGCCGGCGGCCGTCCCCGCGTCGCCCACGGGGCCGAAGCAGACGGCCTGCCAGGGGCGTCCCGCCCTGTGTTCGGCGGCGGCGAAGGCGTCGAGGAAGGCGTTGGCCGCCGCGTAGTCGCCGAGCGCGCCCGCGAGGCCCGGCAGCACCGAGGCGACCGAGGAGAACAGCACCCGCACGGACGGGTCCTGGCCGTGGCGGCGCAGCGCGTCGGCGAGCAGGACCGTGCCGCGCACCTTGGCGGCGAGTGCCTGCCGGATCTCGTCGTCCGGCTTGGAGCGCAGGGTGCCGGGGCGGACGGTACCGGCGGCGTGGAACACCCCGTCCAGCGGTGGCAGCGCGGCGACGAGGGCGTCCACGGAGGCCGGGTCGCCGATGTCGGTGGCGTGGTGGACGGCCCGGGTGCCGAGGGCCCGCAGTTCCGCCAGCAGCGCCTCGGGTGCCGTCGAGCGCCCGGCGAGGACGAGTGCGCGGGCGCCCCCGGCCGCCAGGTCGCGGGCCAGCGCGGAGCCGAGTCCGCCCGCTCCCCCGGTGATCAGGTGGGTGCCGCCGGGCGGCAGGGCCCGGACCGGCGCCCGGTTCTCCGGCGGGACGGTCTGCGCACGGCCGAGGCGGCGCCCCGAGCGCCACGCGACCGCCGGCTCGGCGCCGGGCCCGTGGGCCGCGCCCACCTCCCGTTCCAGGGCGTCGACCCGGGCGGCCAGGGGGTCGGCGCCGGACAGGTCCACGCCCCGTGCCGACACGCCCCGGTGTTCCTGCGGGACGGCCAGCGCCAGCCCGTGTGCGAGCGCCCGCGCCGGGACCGGCGTCTCCCCCGGGGCGCCGGTGGCGTAGGCGTCCTCCGTGACGACGAGCAGGCGTGACGGGCCCGTGGACAGCAGGTCCAGGACGCGGCGCAGCGCTGCCAGGGTGTCCTCGACGGCCGTGTCCGCGTCCCGCGCGTCGCCCGTCAGCCACACCACGGTGTCCGGAGCCGGGCCGTCGTCCCCCACGGCCACCCCGGCGGCCGCGAGCCGCTCGGCGAGGGCCCGGCCCAGCTCCCGGTCCGCCCCGACGAGCCGGACGGCACTGGGCCGCTCACCCGGGACGAGCGGGGCGCCGGCCCAGTCGAGGCGCCGGACCACGGCGTCGGTGCCGGACTCCCCCGGCCAGTGGCGGCGGCGCCGGTACGGGTACGTCGGCACCTGAGCCCGGGCCCGCCCGGTCGCGCGGTGCGAGAGCGGGCGGCGCAGGGTGACTCCGCGTGCCCACAGCCGGCCGACGACCTCCAGCAGCGCCCGGGCGTCGCCCTGGGCGGGCGTCAGCACCGTGGCCTCGGACGCGTACCGAGCGGCGGTGGCGCGGACGGCACCGCCCAGCGTGTCGCCCGGCCCGAGTTCGAGGAAGGTGTCGTAGCCGTCCCGCAGCAGCCGTTCCACGGCCGCCCCGAACCGTACGGGGGCGACGGCGTGCCGCTGCCAGTACGCGGGCGTCAGGTCGGGTCCCCACTCGGCGGTGACGGTGCTCAGCATCGGCACCCGCGCCGGTGCGGCCGTCAACGAGCGTGCCGCGTCCTGGAGCGGCGCGAGGACCGGTTCCAGCAGCGGGGAGTGGAACGCGTGCGAGACGCGGAGCCGACGCGCGGCGACCCCGCGTCCGGCCAGCTCCGCCAGGGCCTGGTCGACGGCGGCGGCGCTTCCGGAGATCACCACCTGGCCGGGCCCGTTGACGGCGGCGACGGCGAGGGAGCCGCCGGACGCGGCGACGAGGGCGGCGACGGTGTCCTCGTCGCCCCGGACGGCCGCCATGGCACCGGGGCGGGCCTTCTCCGCGACGAGCCGTCCGCGTTCGGCGGCGAAGCCGACGGCCTCGGCGAGGGTGAGGGAACCGGCGGCACAGGCGGCCGCGATCTCCCCGACGCTGTGCCCGGCGACCGCGTCGGGGCGCAGCCCCCACCGCTCCAACTGCCGGGCGAGACCCACCCCGTAGGTGACGAGCAGCGGCTGGGCGACCTCGGTCCCGGCCAGATCGCCGGGGTCCGCGTCCGGGTCCAGGCACCAGTCGGCGAGCGAGCGCCCCCGCACCGGCCCGACGAGCGCGGACGCCTCGTCCAGGGTCTCCCGGAACGCGGGTGCCGCCTCGTAGAGGGCCCGCCCGGAGCCGGGGCGCTGGGCGCCCTGACCGGGCAGCAGGAGGACCGTCCGGGGGCGGGAGGGCCGGGCGAGGGCGAAGTCCTCGGTGCGGGCGGCCTCCAGCCGGTCCGCCAGGTCGCCGTCGACGGCGAGGGCGAGACGGTGGGGTCCGTCGTCGCGGGCCGTGCCGGCGGCCGCGCACACGTCGGCCTCCGACAGCCCGGGGTGGGCGCGGAGATGGGCGGCGAGATCACCTGCGGCGGCCCGCAGGGCGTCGGCACCGCAGGCCGAGAGCGTGAGCAGGTGCGGGCCGCGAGGGGCCGGGGGTGTCTCGTCCGCCCGTGCGGGCGCCTCCTCCAGGACGGCGTGCGCGTTGGTGCCGCCGAACCCGAACGCGTTGACGCCCGCGACCAGCGGGCCGGGCGCCCGCCAGGGCCGTACGGCGTCGACGAGCTGGAATCCGGGGGCCAGGCGTTCCAGGGAGGGCGCGGGCGGTGTGCAGTTCGGGGAGGGCGGGAGGGTGCGGTGCCGGAGCGCCAGGACCGTCTTCACCAGGCTCGGCATACCGGCGGCGTTCAGGAGGTGCCCGACGGTCGCCTTGGCCGAGCCGAGCAGGCGCGGGAGCCCGTCGGCGCGCGGCGGGAAGGCCTGCCCGAGCGACTGCGCCTCGACCGGGTCGCCGATCGGGGTGCCGGTGCCGTGGGCCTCGACGTACGACACGGTGCCGGGGTCGACGCCGCACTCGGCGTACGCGCGGTCGACGACCTCGCGCTGGGTGCGCGGGTTGGGCGCGAGCAGGCTCAGGGACCGGCCGTCGTTGTTGACGGCGGTCCCGCGCACCAGGGCGAGGACGTGATCGCCGTGGCGGACGGCGTCGTCGTGCCGGGCGAGCACGAGGGCCGCGCCGCCCTCGCCGGGCACGAGGCCGTCGGCGGCGGCGCCGAAGGGCCGGCTGACACCCGTCGGGGACAGCGCGCCCGCGTCGGCGAGCAGCCGGTGGCCGGTGGCGGTGAGGGCGAGGTGCACTCCGCCGACCACGGCGACGTCGCATTCGCCGGTGAGCAGGCTGCGGCGGGCCAGGTGGAGCGCCACGAGCGCCGAGGAGCAGGCGGTGTCCACGGCCAGGGCGGGCCCGTCGAGGTCGAGGACCTGGGAGAGGCGGGCCGCGATCAGATGGGGCAGGTTGCCGGTGAGCGCGCCGGGGTGCCCGGCGAGGTCGCCTCCGGCCGCCTGGGCGAGCACCTCCCGGTAGCCGCTGTCGCCGACGGCGGCGAACACGCCGACCCTGCGGCCCGCGCGGCGCGCTCCCGCGTATCCGGCGCGTTCCAGGGCCTCGTGGGCGAGTTCCAGGAAGACGCGGGCCTGCGGGTCGGTGGCGCGGGCCTCGGCGTCGTCCATGCCGAAGAAGTCCGCGTCGAAGTCCGCCGGGCCGGGCAGGAAGGAGCCGAACCGGCCGGTGGACGGCGTCCGTTCGTCCCAGCGGCCGGCCGGGACGGCGGTGACGGTGTCCCGGCCGGAGACCAGCAGCTCCCAGAAGTCCTCGGGTGTCTCGGCGCCGGGGAACCGGCAGGCCATGCCCAGCACCGCGACCGGCCCGCCGCCCGGCGCCGGGGACGGGCCCTCGGGACGGTCGGGCACAGCATCCCCCGTCAGGGAGAGGAGGTGACCGGCCAGCGCGGCCACCGTGTCGTGGTCGCGCACGACCCGGGGTTCCAGCGGCACGCGGAACGCCTCCTCGAGCGCCGCCAGCACCTCCATCGCCTTCACCGAGGAACCGCCGAGGGCGAAGAAGTCGTCCTGCGGCCCGATGTGCCCGGGCGTGAGGCCCAGCACCCGCGCCCAGATCCCCCGGACCGTCTCCTCGGCCTCCCGCCGCGACGGCGGCACCGCTCCGGGCCGTCCGCCGCTCTCCCCGGTCTCCTCGCGCGGGCTCGCGGCGCGCGCGGGCGCGAACCGCTCCTCGGCCTTCGCGTACGCCCCGGCCTCGAACCGTTCGCGCATCAGGGCCCGCCGCAGCTTGCCGCTGGTCGTCCGGGGGAACGCCCCGGGAGGCAGCGGCAGGACCCGGACGTCGTCGTGGCCGAGTGCCCGGCGTACCCGGGCCGCCACCGCGTCCAGCACCGGCCGGGCGGTGGCCGGCGTGGCCCGCGCCCACTGCACGCACACGACGACCCGGTCGTGCCCGGTACCGGGGTCGGTGGAGCCGACGACGGCGACCGTGCCCTCCGGCAGCCCCGGGGTGGCGGCGGCGGTCTCCTCCACGTCGGCCGCGTGGAAGGTGCGCCCGCCGGCGAAGACGACGTCCTTGTGTCGCCCGGTGACGCACAGCCGCCCCTCGTGGAGGAAGCCGAGGTCGCCGGTGCGCAGCCAGCCTCCGGCGAACGCGGCCGCACTCGCCTCGGGGTCGCGGTGGTAGCCGCGTGCCACCTGGGGACCGCGCACCTCGATGTGCCCGACCCGGCCCGCGTCCACCGTCTCGCCGGTGCCGTCGGTGATGCGGACCTCGCAACCGGGCACGGGCCCGCCCACGTCCATGAGTTCCACGGCGTCGTCCTCGCCGGGGACGGCCCGCCCGGCGCTCAGCGCCCGCCGGTCCAGCCGCAGCGGTACGGCGGTCTCGCCCAGCGGGGGCACGGTCACGGCGAGGGTGGCCTCGGCCAGTCCGTACACGGGCAGCAGGGCCGTGGCGTCCAGGCCCGCCCGGCCGGCCCGCCCGGCGAACTCCCGCCACACGCGCGGCGCGATCGGTTCGGCGCCGACGAGCATGAGCCGTACGTGGCTGAGGTCCAGCCCGGCCCAGGCGGCGTCCGGGACGCGGCGCAGGCACAGCGCGAGCGCGAAGTTCGCGGCGGACAGCAGGGTCGCCCGGTGCCGGGCGGCCGTCTCCAGCCAGCGCACCGGGTGTCTGGCGAAGGCGAGGGGTTCCAGCCGCACCTGCTTGAGTCCGGCCGCCAGCGGGACGAGGTGGGTGCCGATCAGGCCCATGTCGTGGAAGTACGGCATCCAGGTGAGCAGCACGTCGTCCCGCGTGATGGCCATGGACGCGCGGATCTGCCGCAGGTTGGCCAGGACGGCCGCGTGGGTCAGCTCGACGCCCTTGGGGGCGCCGGTGCTTCCGGAGGAGAACTGGAGGAACGCGAGGTCGCCGGGGGCGCGGTGGACGGGTTCCCGGAGCGGGTCGCCCGCGCGCAGCTCCGCGAGCCGCAAGGGGCGTACGGGACCGGGCAGTTCGGCGAGCAGCCCTTCGGTGCGGTCGTCCACCATCACCGGGGGCCTGCCCAGGAGGTTCCACACCGGGGCCAGCCTGCGGGTCTCGGGGGCGAGCGGCACGGGGACGAGTCCGGCGGCGAGCGCGCCCCAGAACAGGGGCTGGAAGTCGTCGCCGGAGTCCGCGAGGAGCGGCACCGGGGTGCCGGGCGCCACTCCGGCCGCGCGCAGGCCCCCGGCGACCCGCAGGGCGTCGTCGCGCAGGGCGGCGTGGGTGACGACGTGTTCGGATCCGTCGCCCCGGACGTGGACGATCTCCTGCCCGGGGGCGTCCTCGGCGGCGTGCAGCAGCACGTCGAGGAGCGTGTCGGGGGTACGGCGTCCGGCAGCCGGCATGTGCGTCCTTCCTCGTCCCCGGGGCTCCGGGGAGTGCACCGCGCGTACCGCGACGGCGTCGTCGATCACTGCCCTGTACGACGGCCGGCCGCGTCGAACGGTTCATCGGCCGGATGCGGTCGGCTCGGATCTAAGGGCTGTCCCGTAATCCGCGGTGGATCAGCGCGCGGCGTCGGATGCGGTGCATCGCAAGGCGGAGGGACGTCCGCATACTGGATGTATGCGGACGTTCCGACAACGCTGCGAGGTGCCGTAGCCGGCGTCGCGCGCCCGCCGGGGATTACGGGACAGCCCTTAGAGGATGTCTCGAACCGGGCCCAGGGTGAGCAGGCCGCTGCCCGCTCCGGCGAGTTCGCCGGCGGCCGGGGCGAGGGCCGTGCGGGCCCGGGTCAGTGCCGGTTCGTCTCCGAGGGCCTTGGCCGCGCGGGCGGTGAGGCACCACAGGGCCTCCTGGAGGAGGTCGGGCGGCGGTTCGGGTGTGGCGTGGAGGGCGTCGAGGGCGTCGGCCCGGCGGCCCTGGTCGAGCAGGAGCAGGGGCAGCGCCCACGGGGCGTGGGGGCCCCGATCCGGGTCGTCGCCCGTGTCCAGGGGCAGGCCGTGCCGCAGCCGCAGGCACAGCAGCGCGAGCGGGAGCAGTCCGTGGGCGAGGCCCGGCATGCCGGCGCCGTCGAGGAGGGCCGCCGCGTCCCGGTAGGCGGCCTCCGCCTCGGCGGGCGGCGCGTGCTCGGCGGCGTCGAGCCGCAGGGCGGCGTACCAGCCGGTGAACACGGCCACGAGCGGGCGTTCGTGACGTTCCGCCAGGGCGCCGGCGGCGGCCGCGTGCCGGTCGGCTGCGGTGAAGTCGCCGAGGGCGCAGCGGGCCTGGAGGCGGACGAGGTGGCCGAGGATCTCGAAGGAGGACAGGCCGTGCCGGGCGGACAGGGTGACGAGTTCCGCGCCGATGGCGTCCCGGCGGGGTGCCAGTCCGGTGCGGCCGAAGCTCTGCATGAACACGGCGTTGAGGGCGAAGGCGAGGACGGCCGGGTCGTCCAGCCGGCGGGCGAGGTCCTCGGCCCGGCGGGCGGCCTCGGGGCCGCGCGGGTCGCGGGTGCCGCGGGACTCCAGGGCGACGGTGGCGAGCAGCCGGGCCCGGTCGGCGTCGTGGCCGTCCTCGGGGAGCGCGGCGAGCGTGCGTTCGGCGGCCGCGACGACGTGCCGGGCGCGGTCCGGGTCGTCGAGGCGGGTCCAGATCGCCGGGACGTCGTAGGCGCCGATGATCCGGGCGGTGAGTTCGGGGTCGCCGAGTTCCTCGGCGGCGGTGAGGGTGTCGAGGCGCAGGGCGCGGGCGGCGGGCAGGCCGGTGCCGCCGGTCAGCGCGAGGGTGCGCAGCAGACCGGCGGTGGAGTCGAGGCGGGCCCGGGCGTCGGGGGCGACGGCGCGGTCGTAGGCGGCGGCGACCTGTTCCCAGACGCGGGCGGCGGGGGTGCCGGAGCGGCCGAGGTGCGGGGACTGGCGGAGGATGTCGGCCTCCAGGGAGCGCAGGGCGGGCCCGGGATCGACGCCGAGTTCGTCGGCGAGGAGGGTTCGGGCCCTGCGCAGGACGTCCAGCGCGTCGGCCTGCCGGCCGGTGCGGTACAGGGCGAGCGCGAGCAGCCGCCAGGCGTTCTCCCGCCACGGATGTGCGGCGGTGTGCGCGCGCAGGTCCGCCGCCGCCCGGTCGGCCTGGCCGAGCGCCAGCAGGGACTCGGCGCGCAGTTCCAGGGCGTGCCGGCGCAGTTCGGTCAGCCGGTCGGCCTCGGCGCGGGCCCACGGCTCGTCGGCGAACCCGGCGTAGGCGGGGCCGCGCCACCGGCCGAGCGCCTCGTCCAGGCGTACGGCCGCCTCCTGCGCGGGCAGTGTCGCGGCGTCGGAGACGTCCTGTTCGAAGGACCGGGCGTCGACGGAGTGGGCGGGGACCCGCAGGGCGTAGCCGGGGCCGTCGGTGACGAGGAGCCGGGCCGGGGTGCGGGGCGGGCGCTCGGGTTCGAGGGCGCGGCGCAGGGCGGCGACGAAGGTGCGCAGGGCGCCGACGGCGTCGTCCGGCGGGTCCGTCCAGAGGTCGTCGACGAGTCGGGAGACGGGGACGACCCGGCCGCGGGCGACGATGAGGCGGGCCAGCACCGAGCGGTGCCGGGGGCCTTTCAGAGCGATCGTGCCGCCGTCCGCGTCCCAGGCCGTCACCGGCCCGAGCACCCCGAAGCGAGGACCCACGTCCGTCATGGCCCTCCTTCGTCGCGGGTCGCCGGCCGCCGGCGGAAACGGCTGGTCCGCGGCGGTTTCCACGATAGTGCGCGGCCGGCCGGGGGCGGGGCGGGCGTGCTCATCGCCTGCTCATCCACGGCCCCGAGGATCGGTGCGTACCCCCTTTCCCCGACGCTCCTGGAAGGAGCGAGGCCATGACTGCCATGACTCCCGCCATCCCCGGCTTCGACCGGCACCGTGTGCCCGTGGCCGACGGTGTGGCGCTGCACGCCGCCGTGGGCGGTTCCGGCCCCGCCGTCGTGCTGCTGCACGGCTTCCCGCAGACGCATCTGATGTGGCGGCACGTGGCCGCCGATCTGGCGGCCGACCACACGGTGATCTGCCCGGACCTGCGGGGCTACGGCGCCAGCGACAAGCCGGCGGAGACCGACGGCTCCGTCTACGCCAAGCGGACCATGGGCGCGGACGTGGTCGAGCTGGCCCGCCGGCTCGGGCACGACCGCTTCGCGCTGGCCGGGCACGACCGGGGCGCGCTGGTGGCGTTCCGTGCCGCGCTGGACCACCCGGAGGCGGTGACACGTCTGGCGTGCCTGGACGTGCTGCCGACGCTGGACATGTGGGACGTGATGCACGGCGTCGGCGCCGCCGTCGGTTTCCACCTGTATCTGATGGCGCAGCCGCCCGGCCTCCCGGAGCGCATGATCGGCGCGGACCCTGACGCCTTCTTCGGGCACTTCCTCGACCTGTGGACCGCCGACGCCGAGGCGATCCCGGACGACGTGCGGGCCGCCTATCTTGCGGCCTGCCGGGCCGCGGTGCCCTCGATCGTGGCGGACTACCGCGCCTCGGCGGGCATCGACGTCACCCACGACCGGGCCGACCGGGACGCGGGCCGCACCCTGCGGATGCCGGTCGCCGTCCTGCAGCAGGACTGGGGCGCGGCCCTGGGCTTCGACGCGGCCGCGCTGTGGCGGGCCTGGGCCCCGGATCTGCGCCACACGACCGTGACCTGCGGTCACTTCATGGCCGAGGAGGCGCCGGGGGAGGTGGTGAAGGCGCTGCGGGACCTGCTCGGGCGCTGAGCGCTCACCAGCGGCCCGGTGCCGTGCCGGTGAGGGGCCGCGACGGTGCGCCGTCCACGCCCACCGGCACGTCGCCGGCGAGCATCACCCGGTGCATGATGCGGGGCGCGTCGAGGTGGGCGGTGTCGCCGGGCGCGAGGTGGATGGTGGCCCGGTTGTCCCAGAAGGCGACGCTGCCGGGCTCCCATCGGAAGCGGACCGTGTACTCGGGCCGTACGGCCTGCTCCAGCAGCATCTGGAGGACGGCGCCGCTCTCGGCGCGCGAGAGGCCGTCGATCTGCTCCACGTAGTAGCCGTTGACGTACAGCACCCGCTCCCCCGTCTCCGGGTGCACCCGCACCAGGGGGTGCAGGGAGGCGACCTGATGGTCCAGGAGGTGCCGGACGTAGGCGTCGTCGCCGGGACGCGGCTGGTAGCCGACGCCGAGCCGGTGCTCGGCCCGCAGCCCGTCCACGAACCGCCGGACGGGCTCGGAGAGCCCGGCGTAGGCGGCGGCCAGGTTGGCCCAGGTGGTGTCGCCGCCGTACGGGGGCACGGTCTCGGCGCGCAGGATGGTCGCGGCGGGCGGGTCGACGCGGGCGCCGTGGTCGCAGTGCCAGCCGCGCAGCAGATGGTGGCGGCGGCGCCGCAGCCATTCGTCGTGCTCCATGCCGAAGCGGCCGCCGAGTTCCAGCCGGTCGGCGGTCGTCTCGATCTCGGGGAACCCCTCGGGTGAGGCGCTGCCGCGCCGCCGCAGGACGACGGGCTCCCCGAAGCGGCGTGCGAGCGCCACGTGGGCGGCGTGGTCGAGCCGCTGGTCCCGGAAGAAGACGACCTTCCAGCGCAGCATCGCGGCCCGGATCGCGGCGACCTGGCCGTCGTCCGGCTCACCGGCGAGGTCGACGCCGGTGATCTCCGCCCCGATGTGCCCGGCGACCGGCTTCACCTCGATCGCCGTGGCGCGCGTGCCGTCGTCGGTGGTGGCCTGCTCCCTGGTCATCAGCACACTCCGTCGGTCGTCCGTCGTCCCTGCCCGGCCCGGTCCGGTGGCGGCGGGCCGTCGGGATGATCGTGGCAGCGTCCGGCGTCCCTGGCGACAGGGCCTCGGCGAGTCACGGGCGCCGTCGCGGGGTACCCGGGCCGTTCGGGAAGGAGGCCGGCGTGGCCGAGAGGGACCGGCTGCGGGAGTACCGCGGCAAGCGCGACTTCGACCGGACGCGGGAACCGCGCGGACGCGGGGCGTCCGAGGGGCGGGCACCGCGCTTCGTGGTGCAGATCCACGACGCCCGTTCGCTGCACTTCGACTTCCGGCTGCAGGTGGGGGACGTGCTGCGGTCGTGGTCGGTGCCGAAGGGACCGTCCGGTGACCCCAGGGACAAGCGGCTCGCGCTGCCGACGGAGGACCATCCGCTGGAGTACGAGGACTTCGAGGGCGTGATCCCGAAGGGCGAGTACGGCGGTGGCACGGTGATCGTCTGGGACGGCGGGACGTACGAACCGCTCAGCCACGACCGCGCGGGACGGCCCGTCGACTTCGCCGAGTCGCTGGAGCGCGGTCACGCCAGGTTCCGGCTGCACGGCTCCAAGCTGCGGGGCGAGTTCGCCCTCACCCGGCTCCGGCGCGGGCCGGACGACCGGGAGGCGTGGCTGCTGGTCAGGGCGGGCCGGGGCGCGCACGGGCACGGCACACCGGACCCGTACCGGGCGCGGTCGGTCCGCAGCGGCCGCACCCTCGCCCAGGTCGCCGCGGACGGCGGCACGGACTGACGGTGCCGATTCCGCCGTCAGGCGCGGCGTAGTGCGGCGAGGGCCTTGTCGGCGTGGGTGTTCATCCGCAGTTCGCTGCGGACGACCTCCAGGACGGTGCGGTCCTGTCCGATGACGAAGGTGACCCGCTTGGTCGGGGCGAGCGAGAAGCCCCGGGTCACACCGAACCGCTCGCGGATCGCGCCGTCGGCGTCGGACAGCAGCGGCATGCCCAGGGTGTGGCGGGTGGCGAACTCCTGCTGCCGTTCGACGGCGTCGCCGCTGACGCCGACGGGCCGGGCGCCCACGGCGGCGAACTCGGCGGCCAGGTCACGGAAGTGGCAGGCCTCGGCGGTGCAGCCGGCGGTGAGGGCGCCGGGGTAGAAGAACAGCACGACCGGACCGTCGGCGAGCAGCTCGGTGAGGTGCCGTACGGTGCCGGTCTCGTCCGGCAGCGCGAAGTCCTCGACCTTGTCCCCGACCTCGACGCGCGCGCTCATGCGGTTCCTCCTCGGCTGGCCTGCCGCCGGATGCTACCGGACGGTAGTCCGGGCGGACGCGGCGCCTGCGCCCCTACCGGGGCGGGAAGTCGGACGTGTCCGTCAGCCCTTGCGGCCGCCGGGGACCGCCGCGGGGGCCTCGGTGTCCTCGTCGGCGGAGTGGGCGAGGAAGTCGTCGACCATGCGGTGGAAGAGCGTGGCCAGCCGGCCCAGCTCGGCCGGCGTCCAGTCGGCCAGCGCGACCTGCATGCCGCGCGCCCCGGCCTCCCGGACGCGGGCGACGGCCTCCCGGCCGGTCTCGGTGAGTTCGATCCGCTGGGCCCTGCGGTCCTTGGGGTCGGGGACGCGGGTGACGTACCCGGACCGCTCCAGCTGCTGGGCGGTGCGGGTGACGTGGGAGGCCTCGACGCCGAGCCGGTGGGCCAGCTCCCCGGGGCGCAGGGGCTCCGTCTCGGCGATCTGCCGCAGCAGCGCGACGGCGGCCCGGTCCAGGGGGACACCGGCGAGCGCCATGAGCCGCTCGTGCTGCCGGGCGCGCGTGCTCAGGTAGGTGATGCGGGACAGCGCCCGCTCGATCTCGGCCACCTCCGGGCTCGCTGGGGCGGCGGAGGGTCGAGGGAGCGGCGGCGTCGACATGGGGAACACTTTACCATCTCATTGCGTAACTCAACCTTTTCGCGGTCCCCCTGCGGAGGCCGGCCCGGTGACGGGCGCCCGCCACATGCCGACGACGGCGTCGGCGAGGCCGGTGGCGGCATCGTTCCAGGTCGCTCGGGGTGTCGGGGTGTGCTCGGCGAGGGCGCGTTCGCGTTCCGCCGCCACCTGGACGATCAGATGCCGGACCATCTGGTCGCGCTCGGCGCGCACCTCGGGCGGCAGGCCGGGCAGGCACCGGTCGAGCCCTTCGATGATCGTCCGCAGCGAGGGGGAGGTGAGCGCCTCGTCCACCAGGATCCGGTGCAGCGCCGGGTCGGCCAGGACCTGGGCGCAGAACCGCGCGTACCAGGTCGGCCCGCCGAGCGCCGCCAGGTGCTCCGGGACCGGCCGGACCAGGCAGTCCACCCAGCCGCGCAAGTCGCCGGGGTCCGTGACGCCGGCGACCAGCCGGGCGCGGATCTCCTCGATGCGCCCGGCGTGCCGGCGGACGATGGCGCGGACCAGATCGGTCTTGGTGCCGAAGTGGTAGCCGACGGCGGTGTTGTTGCCCTGTCCCGCCGCCTCGCCGACCTGCCGGTTGGACACCGCGTGCACACCGCGCTCGGCGAAGAGCCGCTCGGCCGCGGCCAGAAGGAGTTCCCGGGTCGCGCCGGCCTGTTCCTCGCGCAGCGTCCTGCCTGCCATGATCACCCATCGCACGGGGCCGTCCCGCCACCCGCCGGCGGCCGGCCCCTCGACGCCACCACGGTTCGCTCTCTCCCCCCAATCTAGGTCGTGGACACGGACCCCGGTGAACCCGGTGGCCGCGGCCACCCCCTCCGATCAGGGGAAAAGGGCGGCGAGGGCGCGTGAGCGCGGGCGGCACCGTCGAGTACTGACCCGTGAGCCTGCCCCTGATCCCGCCGATGCTCGCGACGCCCGGCAAGCTGCCGCCCGCCGCGCAGGACGCGCGCTGGGCGTACGAGACGAAGCAGGACGGCCAGCGGGCGGTGCTCTACGCGGAGGGCGACGGCGGTCTGCTGCTGCGCGCCCGCTCCGGCGACGACATCACGGCCGCCTACCCCGAACTGCGGCCGCTGGGCGAGGCGCTGGCCGGCCGGCCCGCCGTGCTCGACGGGGAGATCCTGGCGCTCGACGACGAGGGGCGCGCCGACTTCCAGCTGCTGCAGTCCCGGATGGGGCTGGCGCACGCCCCGGCGAAGGCGGCCCGCATGGCCGCCCGCACCCCCGTCCACCTCGTGCTGTTCGACGTGATGCACCTGGGCGGCCGCTCCCTGCTGGACCTGCCGTACTCCCGGCGGCGCGGGCGGCTGGAGGAGCTGGGGCTCGACGGGCCGTCCTGGTCGACGCCGTCGGCACTGGTGGGACACGGCGCCGAGGCGCTTGAGGCCACGCGCGCGCACGGCCTGGAGGGGCTGGTGTGCAAACGGCTGGACTCGCCGTACGAGTCCGGCGTGCGGTCCCGCTCCTGGATCAAGATCCGCAACATGCTCAGCGAGGACGTCGTCGTGGGCGGCTGGCTGCCCGGCAAGGGGCGGCTCACCGGGCTGCCCGGCGCCCTGCTGGTCGGCCAGTACACGGCCGCGCGGACCCTGCGCTACGTCGGCGGTGTGGGCACCGGCTGGAGCGAGGCCGAGCGCGCCGAGCTGGCCGGGCTGCTGCGGGCCGCCGCCACGGACGAGTGCCCGTTCGACCCGGTGCCGCGGGTGGCGGACGCCCGCTGGGTGGCTCCCCGGCTGGTCGGCGAGGTCCGGTACAGCGTCCGTACGAGGTCGGGGATGCTGCGCCAGCCGTCCTGGCTGCGGCTGCGACCGGACCTGACTCCGGAGGAGTCGTCGGCGTACCTGCCGAACGCCCGCTGACGGCACCGCCGTTCGCTGCACCCCTCCCACCGTCCGTGGCAGACGGGGCCCTTGGCGCGCGCGGGAAAACCGGGGATGCTGAACTGCCTTTCCCCCCACAGCCGTTGGGCTGCGCCGGACCCCGAGGAGACGCAGTGTCGTCACAGACGTTCCGAACGCACCGCAGGAGATGGCTCACCGGTCTGGCCGGTGCCGCCGCGCTCGTCGTCGCCTTCCCCGCGGTGGCCTGGGCCGCCCCTCCCCCGGCGCTGCCCGGCAACGCCGAGGCGGCCGAGCGGACGTACCAGCCCGCCTTCGACTACGACACCGACGGCTGCTACTCGTCCGCCGCCATCGGCCCGGACGGCACCGTCAACGGCGGCCTCAACCCGACGGGCGCGCTCAACGGCAACTGCCGGGACGCCTCGGACCTGGACAACACCAACGCCTACAGCCGCTACAAGTGCAACAACGGCTGGTGCGCCTATCTGTACGGCCTGTACTTCGAGAAGGACCAGGCGCTGCCGGGCGTCAGCCTCGGAGGGCACCGGCACGACTGGGAGCACGTCGTGGTCTGGGTGCAGGGCGACGCCGTGCGGTACGTCTCGACGTCCAACCACGGCTCGTTCACCGTCCACGCGGCGTCCGCGGTGCGTTTCGAGGGCACGCACGCCAAGGTCGTCTACCACAAGGACGGCATCAGCACGCACTGCTTCCGCGTGGCGAGCGCGAACGACGAACCGCCGGAGAACCACAAGGGGACCTGGCAGTATCCGCCGCTGGTCGGCTGGAACGGCTACCCGCCGGGCGTGCGCGACAAGCTGGTCGCGCACGACTTCGGCAGCGCCCACTTCGGGCTGAAGGACGGGAGCTTCGCGAGCCATCTGGCGACCGCGAAGCCGTCGGGCATCCCCTTCGACCCGAACGCCTGACGCGTCCGGCCGAACCGCGCCACCGCGTCCTGGCGGTGGCGCGGAAGGGTCTATGGTGGCGGCATGTCCGTGCCTGAACTGATCCGTGTCGTGTCCCGTGACTCGCCCATGGCGCTGGCCCAAGTGGAGCGTGTCCGCGCCGAGTTGGCGGCCCTGCACCCGGGTGTGCGCACCGAGGTCGTGCCCGTGCGGACGACCGGCGACAAGTGGCTGGGCGACCTGTCCCAGGTGGAGGGCAAGGGCGCGTTCACGAAGGAGGTGGACGCCGCCCTGCTGGCCGGCGAGGCGGATCTCGCCGTGCACTGCCTGAAGGACATCCCGGCCGACCGGCCGCTGCCCGCGGGGACCACGTTCGCCGCGTTCCTCCAGCGGGACGACATCCGCGACGCGCTGATCCACCCCGGCGGGCTCACGCTGGACGAGTTGCCGGCCGGCACCCGGATCGGCACGTCCTCGGTGCGCCGCGTCGCCCAGCTGGCGGCCACGCACCCGCACCTGGAGTGCGTGCCGTTCCGCGGCAACGCCAACCGGCGGCTGGAGAAGCTGGCGGCCGGGGACGCCGACGCCCTGCTGCTGGCGGTGGCCGGCCTGGGGCGCATCGGCCGGACCGACGTGATCAGCGAGGTCCTCTCCCCCGAGGCGATGATGCCGCCCATCGGCGCGGGCATCCTCGCCCTGCAGTGCCGCGAGGGCGACAGCGAGCTGATCGACGCGGTCAGCGGCCTCGGCGACCCGGACACCTACCGGGAGGCGACCGCGGAGCGCATGCTGCTGCACGTCCTGCAGGGGCACTGCAACAGCCCGATCGCGGGCTACGCGCGTGTGGACCGCGGCGGCGAGCTGTCCCTGCGGGCCTGTGTCTTCACCCCCGACGGCAAGACCCGGCTGAACGCCCACGAGTGGGCCGGCCGGCTGGACCCGGCGACGCTGGGCACCTCGGTGGCGGTGGCGCTGCTGCGGCAGGGCGCCCGCGAGATCATCGACGGCATCCCGCACTGACCTCGCGGAAGGGGGCGCCGCGTCAGGCGGTGCCCTCCTCGGCCTGCTCCCGCAGGAAGTCGCTGACCTGGAGCGCGAGGCCGTCCCGCAGGGCGCCGGCGTGCGGGCCCGCGGGCTCCTGCAGGCCCAGGCCGCCGGTCCACAGCCGGCGGTCCGCCCACTCCTCCTCGACCCGCAGCTGGATCTGCACGTCGACCTGGCTCAGGCTGTCCTCGGTGCCCGCGGCGTACAGGACGGCGGTGACGCGGCGCAGCGGGTAGACGTCGAAACCCTCGATGAACTGCGAGTTCCGCCAGTCGATGAAGGCGGCCTCGCCGTCGCGGCCGATCCGGACGTCGATCTGGCCGTCCTCCAGGTGGATGCCGAGATGCCGCTCACCGCGGTTCTCGACGGTGACGCGCAGCCGGAAGTACGTCAGGCCCTCGGCGGCGTCGTCGCGTCCGCGCGGGGGCTCCGCGGCTTCCAGACCGTGGACGCGGACACGCAGACCGGCATGCTCGTCGTACTCGTGCCAGTCCCCGACCACGTTCGGCTCGTACACAATCCACCTCTCGTCCTGGGCCTGCTTCCTATCTTTGTGCTCAGTGCACTGTCAAATGAGCGGAATGCGCTGTGGCCAGCCCATTCGCCCCCTTGATCACCGATCATGCCGTGGGCAGGAACAATCGGTCCGGGCCCCGGCCGGGCCCGTCGACCACCGTGCCGTACATCACGTTCCCCGCCAAGATCATCGGGCTGGCCGGCCGCTGGGGACACTCCGTCACCCGATAGCGACATGTCGTCCTATTCACGAAATGCGTTTCAGGTTCGGTTTGAACGGGAACTGGATGTTATGTGCTTCGGACAGGAGGCACGTCCGTGGGAGCCGACCAGCCCCCTGGGTGATTCTCCTCAGGTCCGAGTTCGCGCCCCCCACGGTGTCTGTCTCGTCAGCACCCGCTGAGGAGGTGCGCTCGGATGAGTGCCCCCACCAGAACGAAGCAGCATCCCCATGACGACGCCCCGGACACCGCCCGCGCCTTCGAGCGCCTGGCGACGCTGTCCGACGGGCCGGAGCGCAAGGCCCTCAAGGACGAGCTGATCCGGTCGTGGCTGCCCATGGCCGAGCGGATTGCGGTCCGGTTCAAGGGCCGTGGGGAGTCGCTCGAGGACCTGTACCAGGTGGCCGCCCTGGGCCTGGTCAAGGCCGTCGAGCACTACGACCCCGCCCGCGGGCACGCCTTCGAGGCGTACGCCGTGCCCACCATCACCGGTGAGATCAAGCGGCACTTCCGCGACCACATGTGGACCCTGCACGTGCCCCGCCGGGTCCAGGACCTGCGCAACCGGGTCCGCAACGCCACCAAGGAACTCGCGCAGACCACGCCGGGCCGTGAGCCCACGCTCGCCGAGGTCGCCGCCCACGCCCACCTCACCCAGGAGGAGGTGCGCACCGGGATGGAGGCCCTGGACTGCTTCTCCGCGCTGTCACTGGAGGCGGAGATGCCCGGCACGGACGGGTACGCGCTGGGGGACGCCATCGGCGGCCCCGACCCGGGCTACGAGGTGGTAGTGGACCGCGTGTCCGTCGAGCCGTGTCTGCGGCGGCTGCCCGAGCGCGAGCGGACCATCCTGTATCTGCGCTTCTTCGGCGGCATGACCCAGAGCCGGATAGCGCAGCAGCTGGGCATCTCGCAGATGCACGTGTCGCGGCTGCTCAGCGGCTGCTTCGCGCAGCTGCGTGAGGAGCTGCTGACCGAGGCGCGGACGTCCGCGGACGCGTCGTAGCTCAGTCCTGACCGGACTCCGGGATCTGCGTCGGGCCGTGCCGCTCCAGGGCCTCCTGCAGCTCGACGCGGATCTCGGCGGGCATCTCGCCCTCCCTGCCCCACACGATGATCAGCTCCGCGACCTCGCGCAGCTTGATGTTGGTGTGCTGGGAGACGTCCTTCAGCACCGCCCACCCCTGGGCGGGGGCCACCCGGCCGAGCGCGACGACCATGCCGATCGCCTGGTCGACGACGGCGTGCGCGCCCACGGCGTGCCGGAGCTGATCGACCTCCTCCTCCAGCTCGGCGATCCGGGCGCTGTCGTCGGGGGACTCGTTCGGGTGGGGCTTCACGGCTCCATCCTCTCCCGTCCCGCCGCGCCCGCGCCAGTGTTCACGGCGGCTTCCCGGCACTCGTTTCGGCGCCACGCCGGGGGTACTCGACAGGCTGCGGAGCGGTTCGGGTTGGACACTGTGACGAGGACCGGTTGCCGTCGGCCGAGCGAGATCCAGGACGCGACACATGAACGAAGCGAGAACCCCCAGGAGCACGGCCGAGGTCGTGTCCACACACTCCGTGTTCGGGGCACCCTGCTGGGTGAGCCTGACCAGTCGTGGCCTGGAGGCAGCGCAGGACTTCTACTCGGCGGTGCTCGGATGGCGCTGGCGGCCGGCCACCCTCGGGGACCGCTTCCGGGTGGCGCTGGCCGACGACGTGCCGGTGGCGGGCATCGCCGCGGTCGCCTCGATGTGGCAGATGGCCGTCGCCTGGACGCCGTACTTCGCGGTCCGCAGCGCGGACGAGGCCGTGGCACGGGTGGCCGAGCGCGGCGGCACGGCGGCGGTCGGGCCGCTCTCCCTGCCTCCGGGGCGCGCCGCCCTGCTCGCCGACCGCGACGGCGCGACCTTCGGTGTGTGGGAGGGCGAGCTGATCTCCAACTGGGAGACGTGGCGGCGCGCGGCGCCGACCTTCATCCGGCTGCACACCCGGGACGCCTTCGACGCCGCCATGTTCTACGGCGAGGTGCTCGACTGGGCGAGTCAGCGGCCGGGCTGCTGCGAGGTCCACTACGAGGGCGGCGAGGTCGTGCTGCGCAGCGGCGGTGACGTGGTCGCCCGGATCGAGTCGGGGGCCCTGGAGGCCGCGCCCGACCCGACGATCCGGCCGCACTGGCAGGTGCACTTCGCGGTGTCCGACGCCGCGCGCTGCGCGCGGGCCGCCGAGACGAACGGCGGCAGTGTGCTGTCGCTGGGCCCGGAGGAGGCGGTGCTGCGCGATCCCGACGGCGCCCAGTTCACCGTGACCTCGCGCCGCGGCCGATAGGTCCGGCCGCGGCGCGAGGCGCTGTCACCGGTCTTCGGCCGGGGCCGGGGCCGGGGTGCGTGACGGGCGGGAGAGGAGCACCAGGCTGCGGCGCTCGACCAGGAGGGCCGTGCCGGCCTTGTGCTCGGTCTCGTCCGGCGGGCCCTGGGGCTCGGCCGTGTCGATCAGTGTCGTCCAGCGTTCGCCGTAGCCGGCGGACGGCAGCTGGAACTCGACCGGTTCCCAGTAGCTGTTGAGCAGCAGGAGGAACGAGTCGTCGACGACGGGCCGGCCGCACCAGTCGGGTTCGGCGATCGCGTCACCGTTGAGGAAGGCCGCCACGGCGCGGGCGTCGGGGCTCTGCCAGTCGTCGTCGTCCATCTCGCGGCCGTCCGGTGAGAACCACACCAGGTCGGGCAGCGGCTGGTCGGGACGGGTGGCCGTCTCCCCCTTGAAGAAGCGGCGCCGGCGCAGGACGGGGTGAGCAGCGCGCAGCCCGATGACGTATCGGGTGAAGTCGGCGAGCGCGCGCTGCTCGTCTGTGAGACGCCAGTCGATCCAGGAGATCTCGTTGTCCTGGCAGTAGGCGTTGTTGTTGCCCCGCTGGGTGCGGCCGAGTTCGTCTCCGTGGCAGAGCATGGGGATGCCCTGGGACAGCAGCAGTGTGGCGAGGAAGTTGCGCTGCTGGCGGGCCCGCAGCCGGAGCACGGCCGGGTCGTCGGTGTCGCCCTCGGCACCGCAGTTCCAGGACCGGTTGTGGCTCTCGCCGTCCCCGTTGTCCTCGCCGTTGGCCTCGTTGTGCTTGTCGTTGTAGGAGACGAGGTCGCGCAGGGTGAACCCGTCGTGCGCGGTCACGAAGTTGACGCTGGCGCGCGGACGGCGCCGGCTGTGCGCGTACAGGTCGGAGCTGCCGGTCAGCCGGGAGGCGAACTCGCCGAGCGTACCGGGCTCACCGCGCCAGAAGTCCCGTACGGCGTCCCGGTACTTGCCGTTCCACTCGGACCACAGCGGCGGGAAGTTGCCGACCTGGTAGCCGCCCTCGCCCACGTCCCACGGCTCGGCGATGAGCTTGACCCTGCTGATCACGGGGTCCTGCTGGATCAGGTCGAAGAACGCCGAGAGGCGGTCCACCTCGTGGAACTGCCGGGCCAGGGTGGCCGCGAGGTCGAAGCGGAAGCCGTCGACGTGCATCTCGGTCACCCAGTAGCGCAGCGAGTCCATGATGAGCTGCAGGACGTACGGGTGGCGCATCAGCAGGCTGTTGCCGGTGCCGGTGGTGTCGTAGTAGTGCGCCCAGTCGCCGTCGACCAGGCGGTAGTACGAGGCGTTGTCGATGCCGCGGAACGACAGCGTGGGGCCGCGCTCGTTGCCCTCGGCGGTGTGGTTGTAGACCACGTCGAGGATGACCTCGAGACCGGCCTCGTGCAGCGCCTTCACCATCGCCTTGAACTCGGTGACCTGTTCGCCGCGCGTGCCGCGGGCGGCGTAGGCGTTGTGCGGGGCGAAGAAGCCGATGGTGTTGTAGCCCCAGTAGTTGGACAGGCCGCGGTCGAGGAGCACGCCGTCCTGGACGTACTGGTGGACCGGCATCAGCTCGACGGCGGTGACCCCGAGCGACGTCAGGTGCTCGACGACCGCGGGGTGCGCGAGTCCGGCGTAGGTGCCGCGCAGTTCGGGCGGCACGTCGGGGTGGGTGCGGGTGAGTCCGCGGACGTGCGCCTCGTAGATCACGGTGTCCGCGTACGGCCGTCGGGGGGGCCGGTCCTCCCCCCAGTCGAAGTGCGGGTCGGTCACCACGCCGAGCATGGTGTGCCCGGCGCTGTCCGACGGGGAGGGGCCGCCCGCGGTGCGTTCGAAGAGGGAGGCGTGGTTGTCGACCTGTCCGTCGACGGCCCGGCTGTACGGGTCGAGCAGCAGCTTCGACGCGTTGCAGCGGTGGCCGAGGCCGGGATCCCAGGGGCCGTGCACCCGGTAGCCGTAGCGCTGCCCGGGGCCGACGCCGGGCACGTAGCCGTGCCAGACGAACCCGTCGACCTCGGTCAGCGGGACGACGGTGTGCCGGTCCTGGTCGTCGACGAGGACCAGCTCGACACGTTCGGCGACCTCGCTGAACAGGGCGAAGTTGGTGCCCTGTCCGTCGTGGGAGGCACCCAGCGGGTAGGGGTGCCCGCTCCAGGCGGACACCCCAGTGCTCAGGTCCTTGCGGCGCTTGCGTGCCGTCACCGGGCCTCCTCCAGGACGCCGTCCCGGACCCCCGCGGCATCGGCCAGGGCCGTGACGGGCGTCGCCCGGGGGACGCGCAGCGCCTCGCGCAGGCTGGGCGCGGGTGCGGTCGGCACGAGGGGGGAGCGTTCGCCGGCGCGGGCCCGCTGGGAGAACCAGATGACCTTGCTGCCGGTCTCGGTGGCGCAGCAGCCCCAGCCGTCGCTCATCGCGGCGAGGTGGCGGAGGCAGGCGCGCAGTTCGTGGTCCGGGCGCAGGGCCCGGTCGTTGTCACCGATGGCGGTGATGAGGTGCTGCCCGTTCCACCACATCTCGATCGAGGTGTTCTTGTCCTTCGCGTGCTCGTCGATGGCCCGCAGCAGCATCTCGGTGCCGTGGCGGACGGGTTCGACGAGCGTCTCCAGGTCCCAGTACCTGAGGTGAGCGGCCAGAATTCGGCTGACCTGACCGACCCGTTCAGGGCTGACTTCCACATCGAGGTGGTAGTAGCAGGGCACTGCGGTCTTCACCGTCGTTACCTCCTCACCGCGAAAGCTCCCGCTCTCCTCGTCCCCGCGGGACGGGCCCCGATCGCGGAGCGTGAGCGCTGATCGCCTCTGAGTCACTACAGCGTGCGGGCTGTACGCCATTCGTGCAACACGAGCGAACGGGTGAGGCGTTAGTTGAAGATCCAACAGGACGCTGCGTCGCCGACCGTGCACCATGTGTGAAGACCTCGATGCCCGCAACGGAACCCGTGTGTGCCGCCCGCACGCACGGGTTCCGCCCGACGGTCGGGAGACGCGCCATCGAGCCCGGAAGTGGAAGGTGAGCGGGGCCATGCTGCTACCGGCCAAAGCCGAAGTCGCCCGCCTGCTGCGGCGGTACCGGGCCTGGGAGCGCGCCATGCTGGCCGCCCCGGCCGACCGTGCGGTGCGTGCCACCTTCGAGGACACCGGTTACACGCTCTGCGTCCTGATGGGAAAGCGTTGCGCTCGCGAAGCCGCTGACGCGGCCGAGCAGTATCTGCGCGCCACCCCGTCGGCCTATGGGTCGGAGCAGGTTGAACGACCGAAGACGGCGAGCGTCGCGGCCGGTCAGGGCCGGCAGACGACGCGTCGGCGTTTCCACGCGGGAAGGTAGCCGCCTTCCGGCAGAGTTCGGATTCCCCGGCCGGGCCACGTGCCCGGCCTCGAGCACGGTGGAGGTGAACCATGGGCAGGACCAAGAGCAGGACCGGTGCCGGCGCCGGGGCCGTGGGCCGCATCCCGGTACGGGACGTTCGGCCCGCCGTGGAGCGCGGCAGGCATCCGGCGAAGGCCGTCGTCGGGGAGACCTTCGAGGTCACCGCCACCGTGTTCCGGGAGGGCCACGACGCGGTGGCCGCCAACGTCGTGCTGACCGATCCGAAGGGCCGCCCGGGTCCCTGGACGCCGATGCACGAACTGGCGCCGGGCAGCGACCGCTGGGGCGCCAAGGTGACCCCGTCGGCGGAGGGGACCTGGACGTTCCACGTGGAGGCCTGGAGCGACCCGGTGGCCACCTGGCGGCACACCGCCCGCATCAAGGTCCCGGCCGGCATCGACGTCGGGCTGGTGCTGGAGGAGGGCGGCGAGCTGTTCGAGCGCGCGGCCGCCGGGGTGCCCGACGCGTCGGAGCGGTCGGCGCTGCTCGCCGCCGCCGAGGCCCTGCGGGACGACTCGCTGCCTCCGGTGTCCCGGCTGTCGGCGGCCTTCGCGGCCAACGTGGACGCGGTGCTCGGGCGGTATCCGGTGCGGGATCTGGTGACGGCGTCGGAGCCGCTGCCGTTGCTGGTGGAGCGTGAACGGGCCCTGTACGGGGCGTGGTACGAGTTCTTCCCGCGGTCGGAGGGCACTGCGGAGCGGCCGCACGGCACGTTCGAGACGGCGGCGCGCCGGTTGCCGGCGATCGCCGCGATGGGTTTCGACGTGGTGTACCTGCCGCCGATCCACCCGATCGGCACGACGTTCCGCAAGGGC
>NZ_JBHWJK010000027.1:0-86410 GCF_042731455.1 Streptomyces sp. NPDC059852
CCCGTGCGCGGGTTCGTCGGGTCGTGGGTGGGCGCGTACTTCTTGTGGGTCTCCGAGAGGGTGTGGGGGGGCGGGGCGGGGGGGGCCGCGGCCCCCCGGCCGCCCGGCGGCGAAGGTGCCCCACCGTCCTCCCGGTGTCACCGTGAAGAGAGCCCCGGACGGGGTATCCGAACGGAAGGAACGACGAGCGGAGGATCCCGATGTTCGAGGCCGGTGACATCCGGGAGTGGCGCGGCCACGACGTGGTCGACGCGGAGGCGCGCAGGATCGGCAAGCTGGAGTCGGTGTACGTGGACACGGTGACCGACGCCCCCCACTTCGCCACCGTCACGGTCGGCATGCCGACCCGGCACCGTCTGGTGTTCGTCCCCCTGGTGGGGGCGACGGTCGGTCCGGGGTACCTGAAGGTCGCGTACCCGAAGAGCCTGGTCAAGGACGCCCCGTCGATCGACATGGACGGTGTCCTGCCCGCCGAGGACGAGAAGGCCGTCTTCGCCCACTACGAGTTGAGCTACCAGCCGGGGGCCGCCGGTGAACGGCGGCTGGCCCGCCGCTGACGGCACCACCCTGGGGAGGCCGCCATGGCACTGTTCCTGTTCCTGCTCCTCGTGGCCGTCGTGCTCGGGTTCATCGGGGTGCTCGCCAAGGGCCTGTTCTATCTGCTGCTCATCGGCGTGCTCCTGGCGGTCGTCGCCTTGCTCTACGTCGGCCTGCGTATCCGGCGCAGCGGCCGCCGGCCCACCCGCTGAACCGTCCCGGCGTCCCGAGCGCCCGTGTGTGACCCCGTGTGTCGGCAAGCGCTTGCCCGCCCCGGACGCGCCCCCTCGGTCCCGTGTGCGCCGGGCGTGACATCATCGCGCCGTCGGCCCGTACAACTCCTTGTCAGTGCGCGGACGTCGCCTGTATAACGTGCCTGTATAACGTTGTAAACATCCAGCAGGGACTCGGCGCCAGGAGCACGGTGACGACACCGTACCCGCACCGACCACCCGAGTCGGGCCGCTCTGAAAGGAATGCCGTGCGGGTCAGCCTCAAGGACGTCGCCGCCCACGCAGGAGTGTCCATCAAGACCGTCTCCAACGTGGTGAACAACTACCAGCACGTCACCCCCGCCATGCGCGAACGCGTGCAGCGGTCCATCGACGCGCTGGGGTACCGGCCCAATCTGGCCGCCCGTCATCTGCGCAAGGGGCGCACGGGCATCATCGCCCTCGCCCTGCCCGAACTCGGCAACCCCTACTTCGCCGAACTGGCCGCCGCCGTCATCGACGCGGCCGCCGCCCACGACTACATCGTGCTCCTCGACCACACCGGCGGACACCGCGAACAGGAGGTGCTGGTCAGTCAGGGGTTCCGGGCCCGCGTCATCGACGGCCTGATCCTCAGCCCCATCGAGCTGGAGCAGGAGGACCTGCGCGACCGCGCGGAGAACGTCCCGCTGGTGCTCCTCGGGGAGCGCGACTACGACCTGCCGTACGACCACATCGCCATCGACAACGTGGCCGCCGCCCGGGCCGCCGTCCGGCACCTCCTCGACCTCGGACGCCGGGAGATCGCCTTCATCGGGGCCCGGCGGGGCCGCAGCGAGACCGCCCAGCTGCGGGTGCGCGGCTGGCGCGAGGAGCTCACCGCCGCCGGACTCCCCGCAGACGACGGGCTGGTGGCCGCGACCGAGGGGTGGGGTCACGCGGACGGGGCGGCGGCGATGACCCGCATCCTCGACGCGGGCCGCCGGCCCGACGCGATCTTCGCCTACAACGACCTTATGGCGATCGGCGCGATGCGCGTGCTGTACGAGCGCGGGCTGCGCGTGCCCGAGGACACGGCGGTCGTCGGCTTCGACGACGTGGTCGAGGGGCGCTTCGGCGCGGTGACCCTGACCTCCGTGTCCCCGGACAAGGAGGCCATCGGGAGGCTCGCCGTCGAGTCGGTCCTGGCGCGCCTGGGCGGTGAGGCGCCCGAGCCCCGGCGTGTCTGGGCGGACTACCGTCTGGTCGCCCGGGAGAGCACGCTCGGACGCGCGGCCCGGGAGGACGGCGCCGAGAGCTGACGGCCGGGTGCGCCCGTGCCCCCTTGCTGTCGCTTCCCTGCGGCTTCCCCGCCGCTTCCCGCGCGGGTGCGGGCCGGCTCACGACGCCCCGGTGGCGGCGCCCGCCCGGCACGTCCCGGTACCGGACACCCCCTGGCCGACCGGCCGTCGGGGGCGTTCGGCATGTCCGCGCAAGGCGCCCCGCGGCCCTCGAGTGCCCGTGTCCGGTCGCCCTGCGGCCGTCGTACCCGCCCCTCCGTCGCGCGCTTTCCCGGCCCTCGGCGCACAGCTCTCTGCACAAGGGGTTTACAGCGTCCTTCCAACGATGTAAAAACCTCTTGCGGCGGGCTGGACAACGTTGCCCGCCGGGGGAGAGGCACCGTTTCTTCACCTGCGTCGACTCCCCAGTTCCCTTTCAGCGTCGCCCGGATCGGGGTCACCATGCAGCGCACCACTCACCGTCCACGCCTCTTCGCCCGCCCCGGGGTCATGGCCCTGGCCGCCGCGGTGGTCCTGACCGCCGGCGCCTGCGCGAAGTCGGAGGACGACGCGTCGAAGGACACGAAGTCCCCGGCCGCCGCGGGCGCCGAACAGAAGGTCGTCACGCCGAAGCCGGGCAGCAAGTCCTGCGCCATCGACGCCTACGGCGCGAAGAAGATCGACCTGAAGAACGCGACCATCGGCTTCTCCCAGTCGGAGAAGGAGGCCAACCCGTTCCGCATCGCCGAGACCCAGTCCATCAAGGACGAGGCGAAGAAGCGGGGCGTCAAGCTGCTGACGGCCAACGCACAGTCGCAGTTCTCCAAGCAGATCAGCGACGTCCAGGACCTGCTCGCCAAGGGCGCCGACCTGCTCGTCATCGCCCCGCTCAACTCCGACGGCTGGGACCCGGTGCTCCAGGCCGCCGCCGCCAAGAAGGTCCCGATCGTCACGATCGACCGCAAGATCAACGCCACCGCCTGCAAGGACTACGTCTCCTTCATCGCCTCCGACTTCGTCGAGCAGGGCAAGCGCGCCGCCGACCAGATGATCGAGGCGACCGGCGGCAAGGGCGAGGTCGCCATCCTCCTCGGCTCCGCCGGGAACAACGTCACCACCGAGCGCACCAAGGGCTTCAAGGACCAGATCGCCGCCAAGGCCCCCGGCCTCAAGGTGGTGTTCGAGCAGACCGGTGACTTCGCCCGCGAGAAGGGCCAGCAGGTCACCGAGCAGCTCATCCAGTCCAAGCCCGGCATCAAGGGCATCTACGCCGAGAACGACGAGATGGGCCTCGGCGCGGTCGCCGCGCTCAAGGGCGCCGGCAAGAAGGCCGGCGACGTCAAGATCGTGACCGTCGACGGCACCCGCAACGCCGTCCAGGGCATCGTGGACGGCTGGATCAGCGGCGTCATCGAGTCCAACCCGCGCTTCGGCCCGCTGGCCTTCCAGACCCTGGACACCTTCACCCAGGGCAAGGACGTCCCGCAGGACATCATCATCCAGGACAGCGCCTACACCGCGGACAACGCCAAGACGGACATCGCCAAGGCGTACTGATCCACCCCGGGGGCACGGGCGACCGTGCCCCCCCGCCTCCCCTTCACCACGTTCCGCACCCTTCACTTCCTGGAGGCACAGGTGGCACCCCCCGCCGAAGTCCTCGCCGTCCGCGGACTGAGCAAGACCTTCCCCGGCGTCCGGGCCCTGGACGACGTGGACCTCACCCTGCACGCAGGCGAGGTCCACGCCCTGATCGGCGAGAACGGCGCCGGCAAATCGACCCTCATCAAGCTCCTCACCGGCGTGTACCGCCCGGACGCCGGCGAGATCACCTTCCAGGGCGACAAGGTCTCCTTCGCGACCCCGCTGGACGCGCAGAAGGCGGGCATCTCGACCATCTACCAAGAGGTCAACCTCATCCCGCTGCTCAGCGTCGCCCGCAACCTCTTCCTGGGCCGCGAACCCCGCAACCGCTTCGGCGTCCTGGACGTCGCCCGGATGAACCGGGAGGCCGAGGAGATCCTCGGCGGCTACGGCGTCCACGTCGACGTCCGCCGGCCGCTGCGCACCCTCGGCGTCGGCGCCCAGCAGATGGTGGCCCTGGCCCGCGCCGTGGCCACCGACGCCCGCGTCGTCATCATGGACGAGCCGACCTCCTCGCTCGAACCCCGCGAGGTGGAGACCCTGTTCACGGTGATCCGGCGGCTGCGGGACGCGGGCATCGCCGTCGTCTACGTCAGCCACCGCCTCGACGAGCTGTACGCCGTGTGCAGCACGGTCACCGTGCTCCGCGACGGCAAGCGCGTGCACCACGGCAGCCTGGCCGACCTCGACCGGCTCTCCCTGGTCTCCACCATGCTGGGCCGCGACCTGGGCGAGGTCCGCGAGGAGGGCCTCACCAAGTTCACCGGCGAGCACCACGCCGCCGGCAGCGAACCGGTGCTGGACGCCGCCGGACTGACGGTGCCGCACAAGCTGCACGACGTGTCCCTGAGCATCCGACCCGGCGAGGTCGTCGGACTCGGCGGACTGCTCGGCTCCGGCCGCACCGAGACCGCCAAGGCCATCTCCGGCGCGCTGCCCGTCCGTTCGGGCCGGGTCACGGTCGCCGGGACACCGCTGCGCGGCGGCTCGGCGCCGGCCGCGATCCGCGCGGGCATCAGCCTGCTGCCCGAGGACCGCAAGAGCGAGGGCATCGTCCCCGGCCTGTCCGTCCGGGAGAACATCGCGCTCGCCGTCCTGCCCCGCCTGTCCCGCTTCGGCCTCGTCTCCGAGGCCAAGGTCGACAGTGTCGTCGACACCTTCATGAAGCGGCTGCGGATCAAGGCGTCCTCCCCGCACCAGAAGGTCGGCGAACTGTCCGGCGGCAACCAGCAAAAGGTGCTGCTCGCCCGCTGGCTCGCCATGAACCCCAAGGTGCTGCTGCTGGACGAGCCCACCCGCGGCATCGACGTCGGCGCCAAGGCCGAGGTGCAGAAACTTGTGGACGAACTGGCCGCCGACGGCCTGGGCGTCCTGCTCATCTCCTCCGACCTGGAGGAACTGATCGAAGGGTCCGACCGCGTGGTCGTACTGAAGGACGGCGCCGTCGTCGGCGAACTCACCGGCGACGACGTCACCGAGGACAAGCTCATGCGCACCATCGCCGGGGACACCCGCCCGGAGCCGGTGGCGAAGGAGGTGGCGAGCGATGGCTGAGGCCACCCTGCGCACCGCCCCGCTGGACCGCACCCGGGTGCTGCAGTGGCTGCAGACCTACGGCGTCTACGCCGGCGTCGCCGCCCTGCTCGTGGTGAACATCGTCATCACCCCGCACTTCCTCTCCGCGGAGAACTTCCGCACCCAGGCCGTCCAGGTCGCCCCCGTCATCATCGTCGCCCTCGGCATGGCCCTGGTCATCGGAACGGAGGGCGTCGACCTGTCCGTCGGCGCCGTGATGGCGCTGGCCGCGTCCGTCACCGCGCTCTACCTCGGCTACGGGCTGCTGCCCGCGCTGCTCGTGGTCGCGCTGTTCGCCGCCGCGGTCGGTCTGGCCAACGGGGCGCTCGTCGCCCTCGTCGGCGTCCAGCCGATCGTCGCCACCCTGGCCCTCATGGTCGGCGGGCGGGGCATCGCCCTGGTGCTCCTGCCCCAGCTGAAGGACCTGCGCAACCCGTCGCTGGCCTCCCTCGGTTCGGGCGACATCGCCGGAGTCCCCTACCTCATCCTGATCGCCGCCGTGCTGGCCCTGCTGGTCGCCTTCGTGGTGCGCCGCACCACCTTCGGCCGTCAGCTCCTCGCCATCGGCGACAGCCGGCCCGCCGCACAGCTCGCCGGACTGCCGGTGCGCCGTGTGCTGATCCTCGTGTACATCGCGTCGGCGCTGCTGGCCGCCGTGGCCGGTGTGCTCGCCACCGCCCGCCTCCAGGCCAGCGACCCGACGTCGCTCGGCAACCTCATGGAACTGTCGGCGATCACCGCCGTCGTCGTCGGCGGCACCCCGCTCACCGGCGGCCGGGTCAACATCGCCGGCACGGTGGCGGGAGCGGTCCTCATCCAGCTGCTCACCGCCACCCTCATCAAGCACGATCTGCCGCCCTCCTGGACCCAGATCGCCCAGGCCATAGTGATCGTCGCCGCGGTGTACGCGGCACGGGGACGGGGGAAGCGATGACCGTCACGAAAGCGGACGTACCCGTGACCACCGCGAGCAACGAACCGGCGGGGGAGAGCGAGCCGGTCGGCTCCGCCCGCTCCGAACGGCTGAGCGCCCTGATCCAGCAGCACGGCGCCCTGGCCGTGCTGGTGATCGTCTCCCTGGTGGCGTCGTTCTCCTTCGACTCCTTCGCCACCGGCGACAACGTCAGCAACATGGCGACCAGTTCCGCCTTCCTGGCGATCGTCGCGCTCGGCATGACCTTCGTCATCATCACCGGCGGCATCGACCTGTCAGTGGGCTCGCTGTTCGCCCTCGGCGGTGTCCTCGCCGCCTGGGGGTCGCGCCACGGCACCCTGGTGGCCCTGCTGCTGCCGCTGCTGGTGTGCGGGCTGATCGGTGTCGTCAACGGCCTGCTGGTCGCGAAGTCCCGGCTCGCCCCGTTCATCGTCACCCTCGCGGCCATGCTCGGCGCGCGCGGTCTGCTGCTGGCCATCACCGACGAGGGCGCGGACACCTTCCTCATCGGCAAGGGCTCCGTCCTCGCCGAGCTCGGGCAGGGCAGCACCCTCGGCCTCGGCAACCCGGTCTGGATCACCCTCGCCCTGTTCGTCGCCGGCGCCGTCGTGCTGCGCCGCACCCGGTTCGGCCAGCACGTGTACGCGGTCGGCGGCAACGAGGACGCGGCGGCCCTGATGGGCGCCCCGGTGGCCCGCACGAAGATCCTCGTCTACACCCTGTCCGGGCTCCTCGCCGGTCTGGCGGGCGCGCTCAACGCGGCCTGGCTCGCCTCCGGCGTCACGATCCTCGGCAGCGGCATGGAACTGGAGGCCATCTCCGCCGTGGTCATCGGCGGCACGCTCCTGACCGGCGGCCTCGGCTACGTCAGCGGGTCCCTGGTCGGCGTGCTGCTGCTGAAGGTCATCCAGAACGTCATCAACCAGATCGGCTCCCTGGACTCCTCCTACCAGCAGGTGGTCAGCGGCGCCTTCCTGGCCGTCGTCGTCATCGCCCAGACCTGGCTGGGCCGCAGAAGGCAACTCATGTGACGGGTCCCGGGCCCGGCCACCGGGCCCGGGACCGGACGGCCGGCCCGGTTCCGGCCGTCCACTGCACGCGCACGTCTCCCACCCCACGGACCAAGGAGGCACGATGCGTCGAGTACCCGCAGGCCGGCGGAGGTTCGCCTGGCTGAGACGGCGAGCGCGGTGGGCGACCACCGCGCTCGCGGTGTTCGCCCTGGCCGCCGGCACGGCGGTGACGGTCACCGGATCCGCGGCCGCCGCCCCCCAGGCGTGGACCCCCAAGCCGTCCCCCATGACCACCCCGTGGACCGACCAGGTCCCCACCGACACGCCGCTGCCGGAATACCCCCGCCCGCAGCTGACCCGCCCCGACTGGGCCAACCTCAACGGCATCTGGGACTTCGCGGTCACCTCGGCGAACGCCGGGCAGCCCGCCACGTTCCCCGAGCAGATCCGGGTCCCGTTCGTCGCCGAGTCCGCGCTGTCCGGCATACAGCGCAAGATCACCCAGAACGACAAGCTCTGGTACCGGCGCACCTTCACCGTCCCCGCCGGCTGGAGCGGCCGCCGCGTCCAGCTGAACTTCGGTGCCAGCGACTGGCGTACGACCGTCTGGGTCAACGGCCGGCAGGCCGGTGCCACCCACAGCGGCGGCTACGACGCCTTCTCCCACGACATCACCGACCTGCTCACCGCCGGCACCAACACCCTCGTCGTCTCCGTCTGGGACCCCACCGAGACCGGCACCCAGGCCATCGGCAAACAGCGCATCCGGGACGTCGCCCCGCACCCCGGCGGCGGCATCCTCTACACCGCGGCGTCCGGCATCTGGCAGACCGTGTGGCTGGAACCCACGGCCTCCGCGTACGTCAGCCGTCTCGATCTGGTGCCGGACCCGGCGAACAACCGCCTCAAGGTCACCGTCCGCGGCAACGGGACGAACGGCCACCAGGCCCGCGTCACCGTCTCCACCGGCGGCACCACGGTCGGCACCGCCACCGGCCCGGTCGGCACCGAGTTCACCGTGCCGGTCCCGAACCCGCACCTGTGGACCCCGGAGGACCCCTTCCTCTACGACGTCAGGGCCGACCTGCTGTCCGGCGGCACCACCGTCGACTCCGTCGGCAGCTACACCGGTATGCGCACCATCTCCCTCGCGAGCGTCGGCGGCTACCAACGCCCGGTGCTGAACGGCAGATTCGTGTTCCAGACCGGCACGCTCGACCAGGGCTACTGGCCGGACGGCATCTACACCGCGCCGACCGACGCGGCCCTGCGCCACGACCTGCAGAAGCACAAGGACCTCGGCTTCAACATGGTCCGCAAGCACATCAAGGTCGAACCGCAGCGCTGGTTCTACTGGGCGGACCGCCTGGGACTCCTGGTCTGGCAGGACATGCCGTCCATGGAGCGCACCCCCGACGCCGCCGCCCGCACCCAGTGGGAGGCCGAGTACGACCGGATCATCGACCAGCACCGCAGCTCCCCGTCGCTCGTCCTGTGGGTCAACCAGAACGAGGGCTGGGGCCAGTACGACCAGGCCCGCCTCGCCGACAAGGTCAAGGCGTACGACCCCTCCCGCCTCGTCGACAACATGAGCGGCGTCAACTGCTGCGGAGCCGTCGACGGCGGCAACGGGGACGTCGTCGACCACCATGTCTACGTGGGCCCCGGCACCACCGTGCCCAGTGCCACCCGCGCCGCCGTCCTCGGTGAGTTCGGCGGCCTGGGCTTCAAGGTCGCCGGCCACGAGTGGTACCCGGGCGGAGGGTTCAGCTACGAGGACCAGCCCGACCTCGCCCATCTGAACAACCGGTTCGTGGGGCTGATCGACGCGATCCGCGAGGTCCGTATGCCGCGCGGCCTGTCCGCCTCGGTCTACACCGAGATCACGGACGTCGAGAACGAGGTCAACGGCCTGCTCACCTACGACCGTCAGGTGGTCAAGGTCGACGAGCCCCGGGTGCGGGCCGCCAACCGGGCCCTGATCGACGCCTCGCGCGGGTCGACGGCCCCGCTCACCCTGCCCGTGGACCAGTACCGGTCCCTGCGGGTCACCACGCCCGGCTACACCGACCGGTACATGCGCCACAAGGACGGGGCGGTCTTCACCGAGGTGGTGGACGCCGGCAGCGCCGCCCTGCTGAAGAACGACGCCACCTGGCGGATCGTCCCCGGACTGGCCGACGGCACCTGCTACAGCTTCGAGTCGCGCAACTACCCCGGTCAGTACCTGCGGCACCGCGAGTACCGCGTCTACAAGGAGGCCGGCAGCGGCGACCTGTACCGGGCCGACGCCACCTTCTGCCCGGTCCGGGGCGCCGACGGCGGCGTACGGCTGTCCGCCTACAACTTCCCGGAGCAGTACCTGCGCCACTACAACGCCGAACTGTGGCTGGCCACTCCGGGCGGCACCCACACCTGGGACAACCCGGCCCTCTTCACCCAGGACACGACCTGGGCCGTGGAGGCGCCCTGGGCACCGTGACGACGCCGTAGCCGACCGCCCGCCCCTTCCTGGACAGGTGTCCATGTATGCTGGACACCTGTCCAGGAAAGTCGTGCGAGGGGTGGGGCCACCGATGGAGACGACGGCGAGCGTTCTGGTCGCGCTGGTGGCGGCACTGCACGCCTACATCCTGGTGCTGGAGATGTTCCTCTGGCAGAAGCGGCCCGGGCGCACGCTCTCCGGGTTCGACGCCGAACTCGCCCGCGCCAGCGCGCCCCTGGCCGCCAACCAGGGCCTCTACAACGGCTTCCTGTCCGCCGGCCTGGTCTGGGGCCTGATCGCCGACGACCCGGCCGGGTTCCAGGCGCGGGTGTTCTTCCTCGTCTGCGTCGTCGTCGCCGGCCTGTACGGAGGCGCCACCGCCAACCGCCGCATCCTGCTCGCCCAGGCCCTGCCCGGCGCCCTCGCGCTCGCCGCGGTCCTCCTCGCCCGGTGACCGGCGCCGAAGGGGACGCCCGCGCCGTCCGCACCCGCGCCGCACTGCGCCGCGCCCTGCTGGACGCCTGTGCCGAACAGCCGCTGGCCGACCTCAACGTGGCCGCCCTCGCACGGCGGGCCGGTGTCGGCCGGGCCACCTTCTACGTCCACTACGCCGACCTCGAGGCGCTCGCGGTCGACGCCTGCGCGGACGTGGTGCGCGACGCGGTGGAGGCCCTGCACGCCTGGCGCGGCACCCCCGACCCCGCCTCGCCACCGCCCGCGCTTCTCGGCTTCTTCGCCGGACTCACCGCCCACGCCGGGCTCTACCGGGCGCTGCTCGGCCCCGGCGGCGGAGGACCCCTGGGCCGGCGGCTCCACCAGGACCTGCGCGCCCGCAGCCGCGCCGAACGCGCCCTCGCCGGCGCGCCCGAGCCGGACCTCGTCGCCTCCGCGGTCGCCTCCGCCTTCACCGGCGTCCTCGCCGACTGGCTGCACGGCCTCGTCCCCGGCGGCCCGGACGCGACCGCCCACCGCGTGTGGCGCCTGCTCATCGCCCTGCACCGCACCTCGCTGCCCTGAGACGCCGGACGGCCCCGGCGGGAAACGCTCCCGCCGGGGCCGTCCGTGCACTCCGATCCGCTACGGCTTCTCGTCCGTGTAGAGCGCGCTCACCTCCTCGGCGGTGAGCGCCTTGTCGAACGCGTGGACCTCGTCGACGGCACCGTTCCAGAAGTCGGTGTCATTGCCGCCCCACTGGGCCCGGCCGACCGCGAGGGAACCGGTGCTGGGGTAGGCCGCACCGCCGGTGGCGGACGCCGCCCGCTTCCCGTCGACGTACAGAGTGATCGTGTTGTCGGCGCCGTCGCGGACGCCGACCAGGTGGTACCAGCGGCCCTTCTCCGGGGTCGTCACCAGCCGGGCGCGGTTCTCACCCGGGGTGCTGAAGGCGAACGCCCCCTGCCCGTACTGGAGGTAGAACGGGCTGGCCTGGCGCCGGGTGTCCTGGCTGACCGCGGTGGCGTAGTTGCCCGGCAGCTCGTCCAGCCGCACCCACGCGGACACGGTGTAGCTGCCCGTGGTGTCGAGCACCGGCCCGGCCGTCTCGGCGTACTGCCCCTTGCCATCGAACTTCAGCGCGCTGCCGCTGACGCCCGGCGTCCAGTCCGTGCCCTCGCTGAGCGTGAGCGGCTTCTTGTTCGGGCCGTCGTCCTCGGCCGTGGTCCCGGTGCCCTCGTCGAGGGACCAGGACCCGCCGCCCTTCAGCGGGAGCCGGTCGCCCGCCGAGGCGCCGGCGGCGATGACCTTGCGGTTGATCTCGCGGACCGGCGCCGGGTCCACCTTGATCTCCCGGCGGTCGTACGTGTAGAGGCCGTTGAGCTCGTTCTCCAGGTCGGTGATCTGCGTGTAGATCGAGCCGGACAGCTCGGCCGCGGCCTGGTCCAGGTAGAACTTCTCCGTGTTCTCCACGTACTTGCGGGTCAGCGCCTCCTTGGTGTCGACGCCGCTGTAGATCACGGTCGGCGCGCCCGGCCACATGTGCCCGGGGGAGCGCAGCGTGAAGCCGCCGTGCTCGCCGTCCATCGCCGCGCGCTTGGCGTCCGGGAAGGGCGGGTCCTCGTTGTTGTAGTCGTGGTGGTCGATGATGTCGCCCTTGCCCGAGTCACCCTTGGAGTTGCAGCAGTTCACACCGCTGTGGGCGTTGACGACACGGGACGGGTCGGCCTCCTTGACCGCCTCGGTGATCTTGCCGGTCTCGGTGCGGTCCCACTCGCCCCAGCCCTCGTTGAAGACGATCCAGCCGATCACGGACGGCGCGTTGTGGTGCTCGCGCATGATCTCGCGGCCCTGGTCGACGAAGGCGGTGCGCCCGGTCTCGTTGGTGAGGTCGCCGGAGACGAAGTCCTGCCAGACCAGCAGACCCAGCCGGTCCGCGTGGTAGAACCAGCGCGCCGGCTCCACCTTGATGTGCTTGCGCACCGCGTTGAAGCCGAGCTCCTTGTGCGCCTTCAGGTCGAACGCGAGCGCCTCGTCGCTGGGGGCCGTGTAGAGGCCGTCGGGCCAGAAGCCCTGGTCGAGGGTGGCGAGGGAGAAGACCGGCTTGCCGTTCAGCACCAGCTTCTGGAAGCCGCCGACCTTCGCCACGCCGATCTTGCGCATACCGAAGTAGCTGCGCACCTTGTCCGTGGACCTGCCGTCGGTCAGCTTGACGTCGAGGTCGTAGAGGTACGGGTCGTCCGGGCTCCACAGGTGCTGGTTCGCCACCGGCAGCCGCAGCTGCTTGCCCGCCGGTCCGCTGACCTTGCCGACGACCTTGCCGCGCTTGTCCCGCGCCACGGCCTCGACCCGGGCGCCCGCCGACGCCTTGGCCGACTCGACCGTCACCGCGAGGGTGCCGGAGTCGATGTCCGGGGTGGAGACAACGTTATCGATCGACGCGTTCGCGACCGGTTCCATCCACACCGTCTGCCAGATGCCCGACGACTGGGTGTAGAAGATGCCGCCCGGGTTGGTGGACTGCTTGCCCATCGGCTGGTTCGCGCCACCGGTGTCGGTGACCGCGACCACGATCTCCTGGGGTCCCGAGCCCTTGAGCGCGTCGGTGATGTCGGCGCTGAACGCGTCGTAGCCGCCGGTGTGTTCGGCGACCTTCGTGCCGTTCACGTAGACCCGCGCCTGGTAGTCGACGGCGCCGAAGTTCAGCTTCAGCCGGTTGTCCTTGCCGCTCTTGCCGACCTTCCAGTCCTTCGGGACGGTGATCGTGCGGCGGTAGAACATGTGGTCCTCGTGCCGCTCCAGCCCGGAGAGCTGCGACTCCACCGGGTACGGTACGACGATCTTCTCGCGCAGGTCCTTGCCGAACGCGGGCTCCTCACCGGCCTTGGCACCGCTGAACTGCCATGTGCCGTTGAGGTTCTTCCACTTGGACCGCACCTGCTGCGGGCGCGGGTACTCCGGCAGCGGGTTCTTCTTGTCGACCTTGTCGCCCCACTTGGTGGTGAGCCGGTGCGTGGAGGTGTTCTCGGCGTACCGGATCACCTTCGGCACGGTTTCGCCGCCCGAGGTCAGACCGCCCTCGCCGTCGTAGCTGACCCGCACCTGCTGGGCCTTCTGGATGGGCTCGGCGAGCGTCACGATCAGGGAGTTGCGGTCGCCGGGGGCCGTCGCCACCGACTTCAGGGGTATGGCCGTCGTGTCGGCCTCGATCTTCAGGTGGTCCTTGACCGTGCGCAGGTCACCGACCTTGCCCTCGAAGCGGGCGCGCAGCTTGCGGCCGTCCGCCCCGACCGTCAGCTCCACCGGGTAGACCTCGAAGCCCTCGGGCGGGGTGAACGCCGACATCGGCACGAGCTGCTTGGCCAGGCCGGGGCCGGACCAGCGCAGGAACATGTTGGCGCCGCCGAGGTCCTGGAACATCTCCAGCCGGAAGTCGTGCTTCTCCCCGGCGTTCAGGCGGATCTTGGCGCTGGTCTGCTCCTTGTCCCAGTCGGGCTCCCAGTGGTCGATGACCGGCTCGCCGTCGATGAAGAGACGGAAGCCGTTGTCGCCGATGGCGTAGAAGGTGTAGTCGCCGGTCGCCGGCGCCTCGATCTGGCCGGTCCAGCGGGCGGTGGTGTGCTCCGTCCGGCCGGTCAGCTCCTGGAAGGTGCTGGTCAGGCCCGAGAAGTTGATCTGCGGCTCGAGGAGTGTGCCGCCGAGCTGCGCGAAGTCCCGGGCGCCCGGCGCGGACATGGCGAAGTACTCGCCCTTCAGTCCGTGCACCACGACGTCGGACGCCTCGGCGGAGGGGGCCTGAGCGCTGCCGGCCGACTCCGCCGCCGACGCCGTGGCGGCCAGGCCGCTCGGGGGGACGACGAGGGCGGCCGCGGCCAGCAGCGCCCACACTCTGGCTCGGGGGCGGGTGTGTTGTCTTGTCATCGAACCTTTCCTCGCACGGAGGCCGCGGACCGGTGCCGGTCGTCCGGCGGGCCGTGGGCCCGCACGCACACGGGTGGGTCGCGTCGCAAGACCGGCACGGACGCGGTCGGGGCGGCTCTTTCAACGTTGGAAATTCTTGCGACAGCGGAATGACAACACGCCCCTCGGACGGCTGTCCAGACCTCGCGCAGCACTCTGTCGCTCCGTCACCACGGCACGCGCCACACCGACATGGGGCACGGGCGGCTCACCGCCCCCGGCGTGGCACGGCGCCAACTGCGGCTTTGCCGTGTCCACGCGGGGAGTTCACCCGCAGTCGTACGTGAACCGCGCGTCCGCCGTCAGATGGGCGGGCGACAGGATCTCCACCTGGGCCCGGGCCGTGCGGCGACCCTGGCCCTCGAAGGTCCAGCGCAACGTGAGCCGTGCCTGCCGCTGGTCGCGGGCCACCACCTCGCGCAGCACCTTGGAAGCCGTCCCGTCGCTGCGGGTCCACCGGTAGGTGAGGGTGCCCGGCCGGCCGTCCGTCCCCACCAGGGCGACGACGTCCGCGGTGCCGTCGCACGGGAGCACCGCGGGCCGGGCGGTGACCGCGACCGAGCGCACCTGGACGGACGGCCCGAGCCGCTGCCAGGCCAGGAACGCGAGGACGCACAGCAGCACCAGCACGGGCAGGGCGTGCCGGCGCAGCCGCCGCGGCGCCGGTGCCGGGACCGGTGGCAGGGCGGGCAGCGTGCGGTGGGTGCGCTGGGCGACGGCGGCGGTGACACCGGGGCCGAAGCGCAGCACCGTGCCCTCGACGCGGTCGGGTCGCGGCGCCGGCGCGACGAGGGTGCCGTCGGCGTCCGGTCCGGGCCGCTGGATCCAGTGGCTGCCGAGCACGGTGGCGCTGTAGCCGGTGTCCTCCGCGGGGTCCGTGCGGCGCGGGCCGAGGTCGGCCGTCCGGTCGTCGGGCGCGCTCATCGGAGGTCACACTGCCGGGTCAGGAGCTGCTGGGTGGCCGCCCCGCCCGCCGCGGCGGGATCGGTCGTCGCCTGCACGAACCAGTAGCAGCCCCGGTTCTGGAAGGTGTGGTCGACCGGGATCGTGTACCGGGTGGCGCCGCTGCGGGTGAAGGTCTGGGCCGCGCCGTCGGCGGAACCGGGCAGCCCGGCGAGGTTGCCCGTGGACCAGGAGACGGTCACGGAGACCGGGCCGCTGCCGTCCGTGGTGACGACGACGGTCGCGGTGGCGGTCGTGGGGGCGGTCTGCGTGAAGCCGGACACGGCCACGTCCTTCACGGCGGGCGCGGTGGGGGTCGTGGGCGGGGCGTCGGTCGTCGGCGCCGTGGTGCCGCCGGTGTCCCCGGGGGCCGTGCTCCCCGAACTCCCCGTCCCGGTAGGGGAGTCGGTGGGCGGTGCGCCGGTGTCGTCGGTGGCCGTCGGGGTGGGCGACGCGTCCGGCGAGGGCGACGCCGAGGGAGATCCGGACGAGGAGGCGGACGGGCTCGGCGTGCCGGGCCGTGACGCGGGCGCGCCGGGCCGGGCGCCGGTCGTGGCGACGGCCTGGGCCGTGTCGCGCGCGGCGTTGTCCGGAACGAACGGGACCCCGTGCGTCAGGAGCACCCCGAGCAGCACGGCGGCGGCCGACGCCAGCGCCCCGGCGCGGCCGGGCAGCCACGCCCGTACGGGGCCCGGGCCGGGCGGCGGGCCGAGCACGGTGCGCGCGACGTCCGTGGTGCCGTGGGCGCCGCCCCGGGCGGAGGGCAGCAGCAGGGGCAGCAGGGCCACCAGCGCCGCGAGCCGGTCACGGCCGCGGTCCTCCCAGTGCGCCCCGTACGCGGCCCCCGCCACGGCCTCGAGCTCGCGGACGAACTCCGCGGCCCGCGCGGGGCGTTGCGCCGGGTCCTTGGCGAGCCCGCGGCGCACCAGCTCGCGTACCGGCTCGGGCGCCTCCTCGGCCGGTACGGGTGCCTCGACGTGCCGCAGCGCCAGTTCGGCGATGTTGTCGCCCGCGTACGGCTTGCGGCCGGTGAGGCACTCGAAGAAGGTGGCGGTGGCCGCGTACACGTCGGCGGCGGGGGAGGCGGGCGCGCCGGTCCACTGCTCGGGCGCCATGTAGGACGGGGTGCCCGCCACCCCGGCGTCCGTGCCCGCGTCCACGGCGATGCCGAAGTCGACCAGCTTGGACGTCCCCTCCGGCAGCACCAACACGTTCTCGGGTTTGTAGTCGCGGTGGACGACACCGACGCCGTGCGCGTCGGCCAGCCCGAGCAGCGAGCCCTTGAGGACGACCAGCGCGGCCTCGGGCGTCAGCGGGCCCTCCCGGCTCAGGAGGCTGCGCAGCGAGACGCCGTCCACCAGCTCCATCACGATGGCGGCGCCCTGCGGGCTCTCGACGTACTCGTACAGCCCGGTGACGTACGGGCTCTCCAGACCGCCCAGCAGCTGTGCCTCGGCGCGGAAGTCGTGCACGAAACCCGGCCGCGTGCGCAGGGACTCGCTGAGGTACTTCACCGCGACCGGGACACCGGTCTCCTCGTGGACGGCCAGCACGACCCGTCCGCTCGCCCCCGACCCGAGCTCCAGCGACCCGGTGTATCCGGGCACTTCCCATGTACTCATGCGCGTCCCCCCAGGCCGCCTGTCGGCACCGGCGGACCGACGCGCCGCCGTACCGGAGCCCCGGCCGTCCGGCGGCGGCCGTGTCCTGGGCTCAGAGACACATTTTCGGCCGCTGCGGTCTTGTGGCCAGAGCGGACGGCGAGGCGTGCCCCGACCGTGACAAAGCCGTCGCGGACCGACGACATGGCGGGCCTCCGCCTCTCTCCGCGGATGCTCATGATCGAACATGTTTGCTGCCGCGGGGAGCGGCAACGCGGTGTCCATGAGCCCATCCAACAACGACACCAACCAGGAATCCGCAACCGCCAAGAAGACGGCCGCCAAGGCACGTCAGGCCACGTCGCGGGCGACCGCGCCGGCGTCGAAGGCCGCGGACAAGGCGGCGGACAAGGCGGCGGACAAGGCCGGTGACACGGCGTCAGCCGTCGCGGGCACCGCCGAGCGGACCGCCAAGGCCACCTCCGCCGTCGCCCGGTCCGCGGCCCAGCGGGCCGAGGCCGGACGCAAGGCCGTGGTCGCCGCCTCCGGGCAGGCCGTCGCCCTGGCGACGACGGCCTGGACGGTCCTCGCCAACCGCAAGGCCCTCGCCGCCGGCGTCGGCACGGGCATCGCGGTGCTCGGCGCGTCCTCGTACGCGGCCGGGCGGCGCGCCGGACGGCGCACGCTCGGCCCGATCACCCGGCTCACCGGTGGCCGGATCTGATCGCTGAGCCACGCCGGTCCGCACGACGGACCGGCCCGCCGGCACGGCAGGGCGGTGGCGACCTCGCACCGACAGCGAGTCGCCGCCGCCCTGCCGTGTGCGGACGGCCGGCCCTCCCCGCACCCTCCCCGCCCCGTTCCGCGCGGTGCCCTCCGCCCCCACCACCCCCGAGGCCATGTCCGCCGACCCGCACCCCGCCGCCGCACCGCACACACACCGCGTCCCGGAAGCCTGGCTGCCCGCGCTGCGCCGCACCCCGGTGTCGATGTGGCACGACGACATCTCCGACTACGCGGCCGCCCTCACCTACTACGCCATCCTGGCCCTAATGCCCGCGCTGCTGGCCACCGTCGTGGCGTTCAGCCTGATCGGCCCCGACACCGCCGAGGACTTCATCCGGCACGTCACCGCCTACGCCCCCGGACAGGCGAGCGGCCAGCTGCACGACGCCCTGGACCGCACGCTGCGCAGCGGCACCGCCGCCTGGACGCTGCTCGGCGCGGGCGCCGTGAGCGCGCTGTGGTCCGCGAGCAGTTACCTCGCCGTCTTCCGGCGCGCCCTGCACCGGATGCACGGCGTGGCCGACCGGCGCTCGCCCTGGCGCACCGCCCCCCGCATCCTGCTGACCGCCTTCGCCCTGCTGGGTCTGCTCCTGCTCAGCTCGCTGGTGCTGATGCTGTCAGGACCCGTCGCCGAGGCCCTGGGCCGGGCCCTCGCACTCGACGTCATGGCCGCCTGGGCGTGGACCCTGCTGCGCTGGCCGCTGCTGCTGTGCCTGGCGGCCCTGCTGGTGGTCACCGTCTTCCACACCGGCCCCGCCCAGGCCCGAACGCGGCACCGCAGCCTGCCCGGTGGCGCCCTGGCCGCCGCCCTGTGGCTCGCCGTCTCGGGCCTCTTCACCCTCTACACCTCGGCCCTGAGCACCTACAGCCGGCTGTACGGCTCCCTGGCCGGCGTCGTCGTCTCCCTGATCTGGCTGTGGCTGTCCAACCTGGCCCTGCTCGCGGGGGCCCAGTTCACGGCCGAACTGGGCAGGGCGGAAGAGCACAGGACCGACGTCGGGGCGCCCCGTTGACGCTCAGGCGGCCGGCCTCGGGTCGATCCACAGGGCCTCCGACACCGCGCACAGCTCGCCTCGGGCCGTCGCCAGCGCCACGCCCATCGTGTGCTTGCGGCCGTTCTCCGACAGCAGCCACGCATACGACACATACGGCTCGCCCGCCGTCACCGGCCGCAGGATCGTCCCCGTCAAGGAGGCCGTGACCGCGCCCGGCCGCTGGGTGCCCAGGAAGCGGCCCGCCCAGTGCCCCGGACAGTCCAGGGCGCCCCACACCAGGGCGTCGGGCAGCAGCCCGTCGGGACCGGCGAACGCGGCGGACGGCGTCCAGGCCGTCGCGACCAGATCCCGGCCCGGCACCGGGGAGCAGTACACGCGCAGACCCCGGTCGGGGGTACGCAGTCCGCAGCCGAAGCAGTCGACGACCGCCTGCGGCGGCTCGGCCCGGAACCGGTCGGCCGCGGCCGACGCCTCCTCCCAGGACGGCGCGCCGGGCACGTCGAGCGTCAACTCGGCCGGATGCGCCGTGGCCAGCGGGCGCTCCGCCGGGCCCAGTTCCGCTCCGCCGTCGCCGGTGCCGGCCAGCAGGACGGGCACCTCGACCGGCACCGGTCCCCGGAAGTCGACCCGGACCGTCCCCGCCCCGGACGCACCCGCGAGCACTCCGGCGACGTATCCGCCGAAAGCCACCCCGGGATAACCGGAGTACAGGCCGGGCACCACGATCGCGTCACTCGTCGTCATGATCCCCACTCCACCACACGGGCCCGACCGTCACCATTACTTGATCGTCAAATCGCCGTGGACCTGGGAGGATCCCCGCACACGAGAGATCCACCTCGCGCGGGTGGAAGGGGAGGGGACGTCCCGATGGCCACGGTCGACGCGTACCAGGAGCGCTGCGAGCAGTTGTTCACGGCAGGGGGCAACGCGGCCGTGCGGCGCGCCGCCCAGGAGGGCCTGGACGCACTCGGCCCGCACCCCGACCTGTACTGCTGGCTGGCCCTCGGGCACGCGGCCGAGGACGACGACGACCACGACGACCGCGCGGAGGAGGCGTTCCGGGCCGGACTCGCGCTCGACGCCGACCACCTCGGGCTGCTCGCCGGCTACGCCGAACTGTGCCTGCGCGCCGACGGGTTCGATCACCCCGGCCGGGCCGCCCGCGCCCGTGTCCTCGCCCGGCGCCTCGACGAACTGGCGCCGGAGTCCGCGCAGGCCCAGCAGGTCGCCGCCGCCGAACGCTGGGCGAACCGCGGTTACTGGGACGACCTCAGAATGGGCGCGGCCGCCGCGGTGGTCGCCGGCCGGGACACCGAGGCGCAGGCAAGGACCCTCGACGCGGACCTCCGGCAGGGCACGCCGGCACCGGCGGAGAACACCGTGGACCGCGACGCCATCGTGCGCGCCGCCGCCCTGGAGGCGCTGTCCGGCCCCTGGAACGCACCCGTTCGCTTCCTCGGCCGGCACCGCACGGCAGCCTGGACCGCCTGCGGCATCCTCTGCATCCTGACCAACACCGTGCTGCGGCAGACCGGAGCGGTCGACTCCTTCAGCCTGTGGGGAGGACTGTGGGCCGTGCCGATCTGGATCGTCGACCGCCGCTTCGCCGCCGTCCGCAAGGAGGCGGAGGCCCGGCACATCGTCGCGCTCGAGGCGTCCCTCACCGGGGGGAAGTGACCCGCGGGCCGGTCAGATCTCGTGTTCGGGCCAGCCCAGCAGGCGCGCCCCGATCACGGCGGTCTGGAGGGTGTAGCGGTGCATGGGGTCGGCCGGGTTGGCGCCGGTCAACTGGTGGATGCGCTCCAGCCGGTAGGTCAGCGCACGCACGCTGAGCGACAGCCGCCGGGCCGCCTCGGCGGCGGTGCAGCCGGAGTCGAAGTACACCTGGAGGGTGCGCAGCAGCGGCTCCGCACCTCCGCGGGCGCTCCGCAACGGTCCCAGCGCGCCGAGCACCAGATCGGCCATGGCCTGCCGGTCGCGGGCCAGCACCGGATACACGAGCAGGTCGGCGGCGTGCACCACGGGGTCGTCGAGGCCCAGGCGGTCGGCGAGTTGGAGGCTGTTCAGCGCCTCCTCGTAGGAGTGCACGACGCCGCCCGCCCCGGACCGGGGCCGGCCGATGGCCACCCGGCTGCCGTCGGTGGCGGCGTGGGCCTGCTTGGCGAAGTGCAGCAGCACGTCCCGGTCGTCGCCGGGCGCGATGCACACCAACTGCCCGTTCTTCGTGGCGAGCAGGATGTGCCGGTCGCCGAAGCGCGCGATGAGCGCGTTCTCCACACGCCGGGTCACGGGGTCGGTGTCGTCGTACGCCTCCGGCCCCTCGGCCACGGCCACGGCGTGCGCGCGGGACAGCACCAGCCCGAACCGCTCCGCCCTCTCGGCGAGCCGCCCCAGATCGCTGCGGCCGTACAGCAGGTCGTCGATGAACTCCCGGCGCGCGGCCTCCTCCTGGCGCACGGCCAGGCGCTGCGCGCGTTCGTAGCCCTCCGCGAAGGCGTCGACGGCCTGCTCGACGGCCGCCAGGACACTGTCGGGGTGACGCGGGGGAGCCGGCCAGTCCTCCCGGGTCGCCCTGAGGTGCGCGCGGACCAGGGTCCGCAGCGTGTGCCCGTGGTCGGCGGCCTGTTCGCCGAGGGCGCGCCGGGACTCGATCTCGTCCCGGGTCAACCGGCGTCCGGTGATGGAGACGTCCGCGAGGATCTCCGCGTACCCCTTCAGATACGGTCCCATCGTCTCCGGCTCGCCCACGACCCCACCCCTCCGTCCCCGGCGCCGTTACCGGCCGGTTGACGGCCGTCGGCATGCAGACCCTAGTGAACTCTGCCGGGAACCAGCAATGCGGAAGGTGTTCTCCGCCCGCATCATGGCTTGTGGGGAGCACCACGGATGGTTGCTGTGCCGGGGTTCTGCCGGATCTCGGCAGAACCCCGGCACCGCAACCGCTGCCCGTCCCCGCCGGGTCAGTCCGGGTGCCAGCGGACCAGCATGATCGTGGCGTCGTCGTGCAGCCGGTGGTTCTCGTGCAGGTTGCGGATGAGCCGGCGCAGGGTCTCCGCGGGGTTGTTGCCGGACGCCATGGACCGGATGACGGTGTCGGTCAGGCGCTGTTCGCCGAAGAGCGAGCCGTCGCTCGTGCGGGCCTCGGTCACGCCGTCGCTGTAGAGCAGTACGCGGTCGCCGGGCTGGAGCCGGACGCGGTACTCGGCCGGTGCCGCCGCCGGGCCGAGGCCCAGCCCGAGGGGGAGATGCGCGGGGAACTCCAGGGCCTGCGGCACGACATGGTTCTCACGGATCAGCAGCGGCGGCGGATGCCCGCAGTTGATCCAGGTGAACTGGCCCGTGGTGATGTCCAGGTGGGCGATGACGGCGGTCAGCAGCCGGTCGGGGATCCATTCGCTGAGGGTCGCGTCGATGGTCGTGGCGATGTCGGACAGGCTCCCCCCGGCGCGGCGGGTGGCACGGCACGCGCCCAGGGCGACCGCGCTGGCGCCGCCGGAGGCCAGGTCGTGCCCCATGGCGTCCAGCAGGGCGAGGTGCAGCAGCCCGTCGCCGATGCTGTGGTCGAAGGCGTCACCGCCGGCGTCGTAGGCCGGTTCCAGGATCGCGCTGGACGTGACGTGCCGCGTGCCGATGGTGCGCGGCGGCACGAAGGCCCACAGCAGCTCGGCCTGGGTCGTCATGGTGCGGGTGCGGGTCTGTGTGATGAGCAGTTCGTCGTGCGCCGACTTCGACTCCACGAGCAGCGTCGTGAGGTCCGCCAGGGCCTCGCAGGCCTCCAGCAGGTCGTCGTGCAGACGGGGCGCGCTGACCCGCAGGACACCCACCCGCTCCATGCCGTCGAGCATCGGCACCCAGGCGGTGCACGCGTCGAGGGAGCGCTGCGTCTGCTGCGTCCGGTAGGCGAGACCGGCCATCGAGCCCTCGATCTCGAAGGCGCTGACCGCCGCGGGCCCGGTGTGCGGCATGGGGACCAGCCGGTTCTGCTGCAGATCGGCCAGGTACACCTGGGTGCTGGACAGGCCGAGCTGCTGCCCGGCCCTGTCGACCAGTGGGGGGAGGTCCGCCGCGGTGGCGTGCCGGGATCGCGCCATGAGGCGGGACAGGACGGCATCCGTGTTCGCCACAGCCCCTCCGTTCCGCCCGGACCGCATCCCTGTGAGGCGCCGGCTGCGCGGGATGCGCCAGGGCCCGCGCGCACGCGCCGGTGCCTTCTCATGTTCCTCGGCGGGGGCGGTCCATGCAGCCGGAATGCTCGGGCGTGCCCGCGTTCGGCCGTACGTCGGGCGATTGCTCCACACGGGGGACTTCGACGGTGTTACAGGTGTAAATCGTTCCCCTTGGGGCACTTGGGGTTCAGCTCGGTGCGATCGGCGCCGGGCTCCGGTGTGTGGTGCCGGCACTCAGCCTGTTCGTCGCGGTGACCCCGCCGGGTCCGGGCTGCGTGCGCACAGAGGGGACTTGCCATGATCCTGCCGTCCGAGAAGGAACTGCGTGCCGCGCTGGCCCGCTTCGCCGAAGTGCGTTTCGCGCACGACGTGCATCCCACAGCCCACAGCGGTCGCGCCCTCGAGGACGCCACGTACACGCTCTGCGTCATGGTCGGGACCCGTACGGTCGCCGAGGCGCTGGCGGCGGCGGACGTGCTCCTCCAGCGGTTCGGCGCCGACCGCAAGGCCGCGGCGACCCAGGAGGACAAGACCCTGGCGGCCTGACGAACGGGGCCTTTCGACCGCCACGACCACGGGCACGGCGCCGCGCGCGCCGTGCCCTCGTGTGTTCCACGGCCGGTGCCGGAGCGGGCCGGGAATGGGCCGGCCCCGTCCGGTGTTCCTGCGCACGGACCCCGGATCTCCCGCTCGGCCTCATCGGAGGGGCGGGGAATGAACTGGAAGGTTCGGTGGTTGAACCCACTGTCTGACATGTTCGAGTCAGCCGGCTCGTGTGCGGACGGAAAGGAAGCACCCCCATGGCACGCAGCACCGCACGTCCCGTCGTGAAGCTGAGGTCGACGGCCGGCACCGGCGTCACGTACGTCACCCGCAAGAACCGTCTCAACGACCCCGACCGGCTGGTCCTGCGCAAGTACGACCCGGTCGCCGGCGCGCACGTCGAGTTCCGCGAGGAACGCTGACGCCCGCGTCCCACCGCATCACGACAGGCCCCCGGCGAAAGGACATCCCATGAGGCCCGGCATCCATCCCGATTCCCGTCCCGTCGTCTTCCGTGACCGCGCGTCGGGGCACGCCTTCCTCACCCGCTCCACCCTCGACTCCGCACGGACGATCGAGTGGGAGGACGGGCACACCTACCCGCTGGTGGACGTCGAGACCTCCTCGGCGAGCCACCCGTTCTACACCGGTACCTCGCGCGTCATGGACACCGCCGGACGCGTCGAGCGCTTCGAGCGGCGCTACGGCCGTAGCGCCGCCGCCCGCTGACGAGGCACCCACCGGTCCGTCGAGTCCGAGAGGAGACCGCGATGAAGGTACGCAACTCACTGCGCTCGCTGAAGGCCAGGCCCGGCGCCCAGGTGGTGCGCCGCCGCGGCGTGACGTACGTGATCAACAAGAAGGACCCGCGCTTCAAGGCCCGCCAGGGCTGAGCGCCGGCCCACGGCAACGGCCCGGCATCCGCGTCCACGCGGGTGCCGGGCCGTCGTCATGCCGGGGGATGTCAGAACCGGGGGGCCGGGGCCTGGCTCTCCACCATCTCCGCGGCCTCCTGTGCCGTCGCGACCGACGGAGGGGAACCCGCGAGCGGCTGCCGTGCCGTCTCCTTCGTGAACGCCACGGCGATCACACCGACCAGCGCCGCGGCCATGGCGTAGTAGGCGGGCATCAGGTCGCTCCCGGTCGCCGAGATCAGGGCGGTGATCACCAGGGGCGTGGTGCCCCCGAACAGGGAGGCGGACAGGTTGTAGCCGACGGACAGGGAGCCGTAGCGGACCTGGGTCGGGAACAGCGCGGGCAGGGTCGCCGACATCGTGCCCAGCAGGCACACCAGCGACAGGCCCAGCATCAGCATCCCGGCCGACACGGCCACCAGGCTGCCCTGCCTGACCAGCAGGAACGACGGCAGGGACAGGACCAGGAAGCCGAGCATCCCCGCCATGAGCAGCGGTTTGCGGCCCACCCGGTCGCTGAGCCTGCCCACCTGGTTGATCACCAGCATCAGGACCACCATGGTCGCGATCAGGATCAGCAGACCGTGCGTCTCCGAGTAGCCCATCTCGTCGGACAGGTACGTCGGCATGTACGACAGGAGCATGTAGTCGGTGATGTTGTAGGCGCCGACGAGGCAGATGCACAGGATCAGCGCCGGCCAGTACTGCCGGAAGATCTTCTTCAGGTCTCCGGTGGCCGTCGTCTCCACACTGGAGGCGGCCTCGGAGGCGCGGTGCATGGACTCGTCCTCCAGCTTCTGGAAGGCGGGCGTCTCGTCCAGCTTCAGCCGCAGGTAGAGGCCGACCAGCCCGATGGGCCCGGCCACCAGGAACGGCACCCGCCAGCCCCAGGACTCCATGCCGCCGCTGCCCAGCGCCGACGTCAGGATGGTCACCAGGCCGGCGGCGCCGACGTACCCGGCGAGCGTCCCCAGCTCCAGGAAGCTGCCGTAGAAGCCGCGCCGCTTGTCGGGCGCGTACTCGGCGATGAAGGTCGACGCGCCGCCGTACTCACCGCCGGTCGAGAAGCCCTGCACCAGCCGGAAGAAGATCAGCAGCACCGGCGCCCAGAAGCCGATCGTGGCGTACGACGGGATCAGGCCGATCGCGAAGGTGCCGATCGCCATGAGGATCATCGTCAGCGCGAGGACCTTCTTGCGTCCGATCTTGTCGCCCATCGGGCCGAAGACCATGCCTCCGACGGGGCGCACCAGGAACGACACCGCGAAGGTCGCGAACGACGACAGCAGCTGCACGGTGTCGTTGCCGGACGGGAAGAAGACATGGCCGAGCGTGACCGCGAGATAGCTGTAGATCCCGAAGTCGAACCACTCCATGGCGTTGCCGAGGGAGGCGGCCTTGACCGCCCGCTTCACCGCCGCCTCGTCGGTGACCGTGATGTCCGTACGCCGAAGCGGAGGGTTCCGGCGCCGCTTCACCGCCCTGAAGAGCGTGCGGTGACGCCGGACGGCCCCCGGATCGGTATCGGCCTCGACCAGGTCCGAGTCGCTGACCGCCATGAGGGTCCTTTCTGCCGAGCGCTGATGTGCAGACCATCGCCTGCTCACCCGCACCGGTCGCAAACACGGCGAGCGCCCGATGTCGTCGCCGTCACGTCGGGACCGGACCGGGTACCCCCCTTGGACCCGCGCCTCTCCTCCCGGCCCGCATACGCGTCGCGGGTCACCCGAACGGTGCCGCCCGCAACGCGCGCGGGCGGCACCGTCAGGGCCGGGCCCCGCGGTCCGCGTCGCTGTCCTGGCGCAGCCGGTCGGCGTGGCTGGTGAGGTCGCCGATCCGGGTGGCGAGCCGGGGGTGCTGAGCCCGCAGATGCGGCTCGGTGTCCGTCAGGGGCGCCAGCAGCAGCGCGGCGTCGTCGTCGGCCAGCGCATGGGCGAGGCGCCGCAGCGGCGGGAGGGCGGCCTCCGGCAGATCGGGCAGCGCGGCGATCTGACCGGCGAGGCTGCGCAGCTCGCCGGCGTTGCTCCGGGCCCACGCGGTCACCTTGCGGTCGGCGGCGCGCCGGTCGCGGGTGGCCTTGACGCGCTGCTCACGGGTGTCGCCGTCACCGCCGGGGCGTCCCCGCAGATAGCGCCGCTCGGCGGCCTGGCGGCTCGCGACGCCGAGCGGCCCGGCGAGGTCGGCCCAGCTGGCACCGGCCGCGCGGGCGGCCTCGATGAGGTTCGGCTCCCACTGCGCGAGCTGGTCCCGCACCTCGCGCAGCAGCATCAGGACGGCCAGCGCCTGCTCCGGGGCGGGCGGGGCGTCTCCCGCGTCGCCCGCCGGGGCGGTCCGCGCGGCACGCACCGCCTCCGTCATGGCGCGCAGTGCCGTCTCCGCCGCCAGGAAGGACGCCGGGGTGCGGTGGGCGGATCGCTCGTCGGGCGTCGGCACGGCCCTCCTCCTTGGGTTCGTCGTGAATGGCGTTCCGAAGTGTTCCCGTACGTCATCACTTCGTTGACATCACGTTTGTCATCGTTCCGATGACATGGTACAACGGGTTCAGGTGAAGCGCATTGGCAGGAAGTGACTGCCCGACGCACAGGAGGTGTTTTGCCGATGTTGATGCGCACCGACCCCTTCCGTGAACTGGACCGGCTCGCCGGTCAGGTCTTCGGTACGACCGGCACCTGGTCGCGCCCGGCGGCGATGCCGATGGACGCCCACCGCGAAGGCGATGTCTACGTGATCGAGCTGGACATCCCCGGGGTGAGCCCGGACGCGATCGACATCGACGTCGAACGGAACATGCTGACCGTCCAGGCGGAGCGCCGGCCGAGCACCGCGGACGACGTCCGCATGGAGCTGTCCGAGCGGCCGCTGGGCGTCTTCTCCCGCCGGGTGATGCTCGCCGACACGCTGGACACCGAGCACATCGAGGCCGACTACGAGGCCGGGGTGCTGACCCTGCGCATCCCGATCGCGGAGCGCGCCAAGCCGCGCAAGATCGTCGTCGGCGATTCGTCGCGGCGCAGGGAGCTCTCCGCCTGAGCGGCGCCGGACAGCCGCTTTACCGGCCGCGCCTGCCGACGCCGCACGCCCCGCGGGCCGGACGGAGTCGTACGCATCCGTACTGGCTAGCACCGGCCCGCCGCGGGCCGCCGGTGAGGCAGGCAGCACCTCGGCGCACACCTGACACCCGGGCGAGGCGGGCGCGTCCGCGGGCCCCTGTGCGGCCCGGACGCGCCCGCCCAGGCCCGGCTCTCCCTGTCCATCGCCGGGACGGCCGGGGCGCACAGCCCGCACGGCCCCCCGCACAGGGTCGTCCGGGTGCCCAGTCCTCTGTCCCGCGCCCCGCTCCACGACCTGCGCCCCCAGCCCCCCCACGCACGACCGGAGCCCGTACGCCCGTCGACGGCGACGGCTCAAGGCCCTGGCCGGCCGCGACCGGCACACCAAGGCTCCCCCGACACGAAAGGCACGCCACCCGACATGACCGCGCAGCTCCACTACCGCCGTGACGCCGCGACGACCTACGACGCCCTGCTGGCGAAGGTGCGCTACGAAGGCGCCTACCCCACCCGGCAGCGGGCCGAGGAGGTGACGCTCCAGGTCCTCGCCGCACTCGGCCGCCAGCTCACCGGCGACGAACGCGTCGACCTGGCCGCCCGGCTGCCGCTGCCGGCCGCCCTGGAGTTCACCGGCCAGGTGCCCGCCACCGAGCGGTCGACCGGCTGGGGCTTCGTGAAGGACCTGGCGCACCGGACCGGCACCAGTCCCGCCGTCGCCCGCTGGAACACCGGCACCGTTTTCAACGTCATCGCCGGCCTGGCCGGCCACGACCTCGTGGACCGCATCCTCGACCAGCTCCCCGAGGGCTACGCGCTGCTGTTCGGACGCCCCGAGCTCCAGCCGCGCCGGCGCCCCGAACCGCAGGCCGCCTGAGCCGGACGGCCCGCCCAGGAGGGTCGAGGACCCCACGAATTCGTCAAGGTGTTCCATTTGTGGAGGGCGGCAGGTTAGGGTCATTCCGAACGATCTTGTACGGAGGTGTGTCGGGATGGACGACACTGTGCCCGCCCGCCGGGGCCGCCCCCCGGGTCCCCGCACCCCGGCGGGGGAGTTGACGAACCGCCAGGCGGCCATCGTCCGCTTCATCACCGAGACCGTCGAACGGCAGGGATACCCGCCGTCCATGCGGGAGATCGGCCAGGCCGTCTCCCTCGCCAGCACCTCCTCCGTCGCGCACCAGCTGATGGCGCTCGAACGCAAGGGCGTCCTCTACCGCGACCCGCACCGCCCCCGCGCCTACCAGGTACGGCCCTCCTGGGCACCCGACCTCCCCACCACCGGCACCGCCCCGGTCGAGGTGCCCCTGGTGGGCCGTATCGCCGCGGGCGCGCCCCTGCTCGCCGCCGAGATGATCGAGGACGTCTACACGCTGCCCCGCCAAGTCGTCGGCGACGGCGACCTGTTCGCCCTGACGGTGTCCGGCGACAGCATGATCGAGGCCGCGATCTGCGACGGCGACATCGTCACCGTCAAACGGCAGGACAGCGCCGACCACGGAGACATCGTCGTCGCCCTCCTGGACGACGAGGCCACCGTCAAGGTGCTGCGCCGCCAGGACGGGAGGGTGTGGCTCATGCCGCGCAACCCCGCCTACGACCCGATCCCCGGCGACGACGCCCGCATCCTCGGGAAGGTCGTCGGCGTCCTGCGCCTGCTCTGACCAGGTCCGGAGTCGCCGTGCCGGTCGCACCCCACGCGAGCGGCCGCCGTCCGGCGAGTCTGTGGTACAAATAAAGTTCGGCCTTCTGGGCCGCTCGGTCGGTTGTTGGGGACACAGCAGCCTCGCCAAGGCACGACCCCACTCGTCCATCATCGACCCGACCGCAGCACCTCGTCCGTCGCGTGCCCGAGCACGCCGGACGGTTTCGCGGCCCTTCCACCGCCCTTCGCGTCATGCGAGCGGGTTCGAGGGCCCAGGTCGCATCGTCCGGCGCCGCGTTGCACAGCGGGAATGAGGAGCGACCATGATCGACACCGGCGGAGACGTCCTCTCGGACTCCGTACCCCCGTCACCACCGGCCGCCGGCCGCTCCCTGTCCGAACTCGAGCGCCTGGCACTCCTGGCCGACACCACCGCCCAGCTCATCTCCAACAACGACGTGGACGAGGCGCTGCGCCGGGTCGTGCAGCTCGTCCTGCCCCGGCTCGCCGACTGGGCCGTCATCGACCTGATCACCGACGCGGCGGACGTCTCGCGGCACCTGGTGATCCATGCGGGGCCGACGGGCCTCGTCGAGCGCGCCGACCTGCAGGGCCCCATGCCACCCGTCTCCGACGCGTCCCCCATGCCGCTCTCCCGGGCGTTGCGCGGCGTGGCGTCGAACCTCGCGGGACCCGAGACCTATCAAGGCCCTCCGGACAGCGGCATCGCCGTCGAGCAGCGCCGGCTGTTCCAGACGGCGGGGATCCAGACCGCCGCCATAGCCCCGATCCGCGGCCCGCGGGAGGTCCTGGGCGCCATCACCCTCGGCCGTTCCGACCGGCACCACGTCTTCACCACCGCCGACCTCGCCCTGCTCCAGGACATAGGACGGCGCATCGGCCTGGCACTGGAGAACGCCCGCCACTTCCAGCGCCAGCGCCAGGTCGCCGAGACCATGCAGCGCTACCTGCTGCCCCAGCTGCCTCGTCTGCCCGGCGTGGAGATGACCGCGCGCTACCTCTCGGCGCCCGACGCCTCCTACGTCGGCGGCGACTGGTACGACGCCTTCCCGCTGCCCTTCGGGGACACGGCCCTGGTCATCGGCGACGTCGTCGGCCACGACCTCGAGGCGGCCGCCGGCATGGCCCAACTGCGCAACATGCTGCGCGCCTTCACCTGGTCCGAGGACCGGCCCACGCACCACACGGTCCAGCACCTCAACGACGCCATGCGGCAGATCACCGACGTCCGGATGACGACGATGGTCCTCGCCCGGCTGGCCGTCGACGCCGCCGGTGCCTGGACGCTGCGCTGGACCAGCGCCGGGCACCCCCCGCCTCTCCTCATCGGCCGCGACGGTCTGACCCGCTACCTCACCGAGGCCAACGGCATGCTCCTCGGGATGCCGTCACCCCGGCCGAGAACCGAGGCCCGGCTCTCCCTCCCCCCGCAGTCCACCCTCGTGCTCTACACGGACGGCCTCATCGAGTCCCGCCGCCAGTCACTGGACACCGGCCTGGAGAACCTGCGCCGGCACGCCGCCTCGCTCGTCCACCGCGGCCTGGACGACTTCGCCGACGAGCTGCTGCGGCGCGCCCGGCCCCACGACAACGACGACGACGTCGCCCTGCTGGCGCTGCGCCTGCCCTCGTGACCGGGGCCCGCCCGCCCCTGCGTGGCAGGATGACGGCATGGAACGAGTGCTCGGCATCGGCGGATACTTCCTGCGGGCCGGTGACCCGGCGGCCCTGAACGCCTGGTACCGCGACTGCCTCGGCCTGGACACCGACGACCACGGCGTATGGCGGCAGGAGACCGGTCCGACGGTGTTCGCCACCTTCGACTCCGGGACCGACTACTTCGGGTCCCGCTCCCAGGCCACCATGCTCAACTTCCGGGTCCGCGACCTCGACGCCATGCTGGACCAGCTGCGCGCCAAGGGAGCCGACGTGGCGGAGGAGACGCAGGACATGGCCGGCGTCGGCCGCTTCGGCTGGGTCACCGACCCGGAGGGCAACCGCGTCGAGCTCTGGCAGCCCGCCCCCGCCTGACCGCGCGCGTGAACCCTGATGCCCCGCGGGTATCACAGACGCCGAAAGAGGTCTTGGACGCGGCACCGCCCCCGGACGCAGGCTGGTCGACACAGCCACCCGGCACGGCGACGACATAGGAGCCACGACCATGAAGACCTTCCTCACCGGCGGATCCGGATACATCGGCAAGGCCACGATCAGCGCACTCGTCCGCCACGGACACACGGTGGAGGCGCTGGCGCGCACCGACCGGGCCGCCGACACCGTCCACGCCCTCGGGGCGACGCCCGTCCGCGGCGGACTGGGCGACCTCGACGTCATGAACCGCGCGGCGGCCCGCGCCGAGGCGGTGATCCACCTCGCCCAGGCCACCACCGGCGACGAGGACCTCGCGGCCGCCACCGCCCTCCAGGACGGCATCGGTGGCGGCCCCTACCTCCACACCGGCGGCACCTGGGTGTACGGCGACACGGACGGCGTCGCCGACGAGACCGCCCCCTGGAACCCGCCGTCCCTCGTCGCCTGGCGCCGGCCCGTCGAGGACGCCGTACTGGCCCGCGCCCAGCAGGGCGGCCGACCCGTCGTGATCCGCCCCGGACTGCTGTACGGCGGCGAGAACCGCCTGATCGACATGTTCTACGGCACCCCCGGCAAGGCGGCCGGAGCCGTCCCCTGCATCGGCGACGGCGGCAACCACTGGCCGCTCGTCCACGTCGACGACATCGCCGAGCTGTACGTCGCCGCGCTGCGCGCCGCGCCGGGCGCCGTCTACGTCGGAGTGGGCGGCGTCAACCCCACGGCGAAGGAGTGCTCCCTCGCCGTGGCGCACGCGGTCGGCCTCGACGGCAAGACCGTCACGCTCACCCTGGACGAGGCACGCGCACAGATGGGCCCCATCGCGGACGCCTTCGCCCTGGACCAGCAGTTCACCCCGGCACGCGCCCAGGCGGAGCTCGGCTGGGTCCCCGCCCACACCGACCCGCTGTCCGTCCTCGCCGGACGGTGACCTGAACGACCGGAAGGAAGGGCGAGCCCCGTGGACCTCGACCTGCGCAAGCTGCGGTACTTCGTGGCCGTGGCCGAGGAACTGCACTACGGGCGGGCCGCCGAACGGCTGCACATCGCGCAGCCGGTGCTGTCCCGGCAGATCCGGAGCCTGGAGGACGACCTGGGCACCGAGGTCTTCGACCGGAGCCGGCGCGGCACCCGCCTCACCCCGGCCGGCCGGCAACTCCTGGAGGACGCCGTCCCCCTGCTCGCCTCCGCCGAGGCCCTTCTGCGGCGCGTCTCCACGGCGGCACGCGACACCCCGACCCTCATCGTCGGCTTCATGCCCGGCATCACCGTCACCCCGGCGCTGACGGCCTTCGCCGAACGGCACCCCGGAGTCGACGTCCGCCTGCTGCGCACCAGTTGGGCCAGCCAGGTGGAGGTGCTGCGCGACGGCCGCGCGGACATCGGCGTGGTCCGGCTGCCCGTCGAGCGGCAGGGCCTCGAGGTACGGCCGCTCTTCCGGGAGCCCCGCGTCGTCATGCTGCCGCTGGGGCACTCGCTGGCCGGCCGCGCCTCGCTGTCCGCCGCCGACCTGGCCGCCGAGCATCTCCTCCAGGACCCGGACGCCGTACCGGAATGGCGTGACGTGGCGCTGGAGCTGCGCGACGGGCACCGGCCGGAGGTGCCGGTGATCCACCAGGTCGAGGAGAAACTGGAACTGGTCGCGTCGGGCGCCGGCGTCTGCGTACTGCCGCTGTCCACCGCCACCTTCTACACCCGGTCCGACGTGGTGCCCGTACCCGTACGGGACATCGGCCCGAGCGAGGTGGCGCTGGCCTGGCGGGCCACCCGCCGGTCCGCTCTCGTGCACGACTTCGCCGAGGCCGCGGCGAAGACCATGGGCGCGGGGTGACGCGCCCCTGGGCGAGGCGTCAGGACCGGCCCGACGCCGGCTCCCGCACGGCACCCTCGCGGCGTTCCGGCGCGGCGGCACGCAGTGCCGCCTCCACCCGGCGGTCGGTGGTCATGGACGCCGTGACCGCCGTCATCGACAGCAGGAGGGCACCGGCGGCGTAGAGCGGGGTCCGCACGTCGTACGCGGTGGCCAGCCAGCCGCCGAGGACGGCCCCGACGGGGGCGGCGCACATGGCCAGCATCCGGGAGGTGGACGCGACCCGCCCCATCAGCTGTGCCGGGACGATCGCCTGGCGGAGGGAGGGCCCGAGCACCATCGTGGCGCCCATGCCGGCCCCGCAGACGGCGAGCGCCGACCCGGCCGCGTACGGGTTCGGGGCGGCGGCCAGGCCCAGGATCGCGAGCCCTTCGACAGCGGCCGTGCAGGTCAGTGCCGTGCCGGTGCCGAGCCGCCGCCCGAGGAAGGAGGCGATGGCCGCCCCGAGCAGACCGCCGGTGGCCTCCGCCGTGAGGAGCAGACCGAAACCGGAGGAGCCGATGCCGAGACGCTCGTGCGCGAAGAGGGCCAGGACCGTCTCCACGGCGAGGAAGGCGATGTTCCCGACCGCCGGGCGCAGCGCGAGCCCGAGCAGCAGACGGTCCCGGAAGACGTACGAGGCACCGGCCCGCGCCTGCCGGAGCAGCGACTCGCGGGCGTCCGGGGCGGGCCGGGGCGTGGCGGGCAGCGATCGGACCAGCAGGGCGGAGACCAGGAACGACACCGCGTCGGCGAGCAGCGGGAACGCCCGTCCGAACGCGAGCAGGGCACTGCCCGCGGGCGGCCCCGCGAGCCCGGACATGGCGGTCTGTGCCCCGCGCAGCCGGGAGTTGGCGCGCTCCAGGAGCGCGGGGTCGCGGCGCAGGAGATCCGGCAGATAGGCGGTGGCGGCCGTGTCGAAGAAGAGCCCGCCGAGGCCGAGCAGGAACGCGACGGCCGCGAGCAGGGGGATGCTCAGCACGTCGAGCACGGCCGCCGCGGCGGCTGTTCCGAGCAGTACCGCGCGTGCCGCGTCGGTGACCCACATCGTGCGCCTTCGGTCCCAGCGGTCCACCAGGGCACCGCCGAGCACGCCGAAGAGCAGCCACGGCAGCGTCCCCGCGGCCGTGACGACGGCCAGCGTCATCGGGTCCCGTGTGAGCGTCAGCGCGAGCAGCGGCAGCGCGGCGTGCGTGATCCCGTCACCGAGCGAGGAGGTCGTCTGCGCGGCCCACAACCGCCCGAACCCGGCCGTCGACGTGCCTGATCGCTGACTCACTCGGCGTCCCCCTCCGGCTGCCGGACCGGCGCCGGCCGGAACAGCGCGAAGGCGAGCGTGACGTCCGGCAGCGCGGGATCGGACAGCGCCCGGTACTCGTCCGCCAGCGCCTGCAGCCGCGCTCCCAGCTCGGCGAACTGCTCGTCGGTGAGCCGTAGATGCGCCATCCGTACGTGCCGCTCGGCGTCCGGCGGCGACGCCTCCAGGTCCGCCACCGCGTGCCGCATCAGCACGTCCGGCGCGCCCTCGCCGGGATCGGGCAGCACGATCGCCCGGGCGGCCATGGCGTAGTACCGCTCGGTGACGCCCCGCACCTTCCGGGTCCGCACCACCTTCACCAGCCCGGCGCGCTCCAGCAGCCGCACGTGGTAGCTGGAGCTTCCCTTCGCGAGGCCGACCCGCTCGGCGATCTGCGTGATCGTCGCCGGTTCGAAGCGGAGCACGGCCATGATCCGGTGCCGCGTGAGGTTGGAGACGGCGCGCAACTGCTCGTCCGTGGTGACGTGGAACGTCTCGGGGGTGTCGTCGGTGGGCATGTGAGCAATGGTCAACGTTTCTTGACCATTGGGCAAGGCGGTTTTCGCGCCGACCGATCTCGGCCACGGGGTGGGCAGGCCCATGGGTGCGGTGCCGCCGAGCGGCCGACCGGCGGGTTGTCCGTCATGCTGGGGACGTCGGCACCTCCCAGGCGACAAGGAGCGGACATGGCCACGGACACGGTCGGACGATTCCTCGCGGCCCTGGACCCGGAGCACCGCCGAGCGGTCGGCGACAGGTCGCGTCAGGAGCAGGAGCGCCTCGCGGCGGCATGGGAGTGGGAGCTGGAGTTCGACGACGAGCTCGACACCCTGGACGAACTCTCCCCGCCCGCGGCGGAGGCGGAGGCCGCGCATCGCGTGCTGCAGCGCGAGGGCCGGTAGGCGCTCGGAGACCTCGTAGGGACGGCGCCGAGCCGCACGCGAAGTGGGGTGGCGTGCGGCTCGGCTGTTCGGGGTGCCGTCGGTCAGGGCTGGAGCGGCAGGGAACGGCAGTTGGAGGTGGCCGGGGTGCCGGAGAGGCGGTCCGTCAGCCAGTCGATGGCGTCGCCCTGGTCGAGGAGCAGCGGTGCCACGTGGTTGGTGAGCAGTCCGTCGCCGAGGTTGGGCAGCCGGATGGGCTTGTAGGTGACGTCGGCGCCCTTCGCGCACCAGTCGACGGCGAGCTGCCGGGCCTGGCCGTGCGGCACGATGTCGTCCTTCACGCCGGTGGCCAGCCGCACCGGGGCGGTCGGCGTGCGGCGGCCGATGCGCTGGTCGTCGAGGACCCGCTGCAGCAGCGGCTCGGCCTTCACGACGTCGTTGAGGGACGTGCCGTCGGTCGTCCACGAGGTGCTCTTGCGGAAGGCGTAGCCGAGGATGGCGTCCCCGACGCACGCCGTGGACAGGTCGGCCAGGGCCCTGCGGCCCACGCTGTTGAGGTGCGCGTCGGCGATGGCCCGCAGTTCGGGCGTGTTCTGCAGGAAGCCGTTGACCGACCAGCCGAGGGCGCCGGCCAGCGCGCTGCCGTCGATGCCCTTGGTCACGGCGACGAGGTCGGCGGGCGGTGCGCCCGAGTAGGCGCCGGCCAGGACGACGTCGGGGGCGTACGTGGGCTGGAGTTCGGCGGCCGAGGCGCTGGCGCCGCCTCCCTGGCTGTAGCCGTACAGGCCGACGGGGGAGTCCGCGGAGACGGACGACCCGGGCAGGGCGCGGGCCGCGCGCACGGCGTCGAGCAGGGCGTGGCCGCCCTCGACGCGGTTGACGTAGGTGTGTACCCGGTCGGTGGCGCCGAGGCCGACGTAGTCGGTGACGACGACGGCGACGCCGGTGGCGAGCAGCCGGTACACGGCGATGTCCTCGTACCCCACGGACATGGTCCGCCCGTTGAAGGAGATCGGCTTCTCCAGGCCGAGGGAGGCGGCGCACTGGTCGCCCTGCCCCATCGTCCCGGGTGCCACGGCGACGACGGGACGCGGGCCGCCGCCCTTCCAGCGGGCCGAGGGCTCGATGTAGGCGCCGGTGACCGCGACGGGCTGTCCGTTGGCGTCGGTCGACTTGTACATCAGGCGGGTCGCTGTGCCGGGCAGCGGACGGCCGTCGAGCCCGGGGAGGCTGAGCGCCAGGCGCAGCGGCTCGGTGCGCACGAGCGCCCCGTCGGTGGCGGGCAGCGTGGTGGGCGGCTGGTAGAAGGCCGGGATGGTGACGCCGCGTGAGACGACGGGGCCCGGTTCCCTGGCCGCCGCGGGTATGGCCTGGGCGGTCAGGCACGCGGCGACGGCCAGCGCGCACAGGAGGCCGCGGGCTCCGGGCGCAGGGCGTGTGGGGGCGGATCTGGCCGGGGGTTCGTGGGCAGGGGTCGGCGGGGTGTACGTCATGCGGCTCACTCCTTGCTTCGTCGAAAGGCGCGTGGCCTCGGCCCGGGAGGCCGTGGGGAGAAACGACGAGAGAACCGGCTCGCGCGGCAAGGGACTTACTCGCGAGTCAGCTACTGGAGAGTAGGAGCGGGTGTCACTCAGTGACAAGACGTCTGCATGTGCCAGTTGGGGAGCGCCACTATGCTGCGGTGATCGGTGACGCAGTGAGATGGGGCGGCGACAGTGGGCGAGGCATCCGGAACCGTGACCGCGATGAGCGAAGCGGTGGTCGCGCCGCCGCTGGCCGAACGCCGCAGAGCCGCCCTCCGGTTGGAGATCGCCCGGGCCGCCGTGGGCCTGTTCGCCACCCAGGGGGTCACCGGGACGACCGGCGAGCAGATAGCCCAGTGCGTCGGCGTCTCGGCCCGCACCCTGTGGCGTCACTTCCCGACCAAGGAGAGCTGTGTACGTCCGCTGCTGACCGCCGGGCTCGACGCCGCCACGGACCAGCTACGCCACTGGCCGCCCCGGATACGGCTGCTGGACTACCTCACCGACTCCTGCCGTCGGGGGACCCTTCCCACCGTCGACCCGGCCGTCCTGGACCTGATCCGGATGACCGTAGACGAACCGGCGCTCCGGGCCGTCTGGTTGCAGGCCCACGACGACGCCCTGCCCGTCATCGCCGGACTCCTCGCCGCCCGGGCCGGCACCGGCGCCGACCGGCTCCAGGTGAAGGTGCACGCCAGCATGGTCAACGGGGCGCTGCGGATCGCCGCCGAGGACTACGCCGCGCAGTGCGCGAACGGCGGCGAGGCATCGGCCGACGCGCTCGCCGCCTGCCTGCACGCCGCCCTCCGCGCGGTCACCGAAGGACTGCCCTACTGAACCCGGCGCCCCGGACGGGAAAAAGGCCGCCACATCGCAGGGTTCCGGCCTGAACGGAAGCGGCCTCCCCGCCGTATTCTTACCCGATCGGGGGCGGGGCCCGGCCGGACCTCCCGGTCTTCATCGGTGTGGGCACACGGTCGCACGGACTGCGGCCACGGGGGAACGAGGACGACGATGACGGCGGCGACCAACGAGATCAGGACCCGCACTCTCCCACCGGTGACCGTGGCCCGCCGGGCGATGTGGGCGTTCGTCCTCGTCAACGTGGTGATCGTCGAGTCGCTGTTCATCGCGTCCGGCTCCGGCAAGAACGACGTGCTCACCGTCGCCAAGTTCTTCGGACTGCACGCGGCCCTGCTGATCTTCCTCCAACTGCTGCTGGTGGCCCGTCTGCCCTGGCTGGACCGCCGGATCGGCATGGACCGCCTCACGGTGTGGCACCGCTGGGTCGGCTTCACCCTGCTGTGGACCGTCCTCACCCACGCCACCCTCGTCGTCCTCGGCTACGCCACGCTCGACGACACGACCATGGCCAAGACGTTCGTCGCGCTCAGCGGTGTCCCGGCCTCCCTGCTCGGCATGCTCGCCGCCGCCGTTCTCGTCGTCATCGCCGCCGTCTCCACCCGGCCCCTGCGCCGGCGCCTGCCGTACGAGGTCTGGCACGGGCTGCACCTCACCCTCTACGTCGCCCTCGGCCTCGCCTTCGTCCATCAACTGCAGGAGACGACGACCTTCACCGCCTCGTCGTTCGCCACCGCCTACTGGTGGATCCTGTGGCTGTTCGCCTTCGGCGCGCTGCTGACCGGGCGCCTCGTCCTGCCGCTGTGGCGCAACGCCTACCACCGGTTCACCGTGTCGGCCGTCGTCCCCGAGTCGGACCACGTGGTCTCCGTGTACGTCACCGGCCGCCACCTCGACAGACTCCCCGCCCGCGCCGGGCAGTTCTGCATCTGGCGGTTCCCCGGACACCACCACTGGTGGCTCGCCAACCCCTTCTCCCTGTCCGCCGCCCCCGACGGACGCGGACTGCGCCTCACCGCCAAGGCGGTCGGCAGCACCAGCGCCGGACTGCGGAACGTCCCCGTCGGCAGCCGCGCCTTCGTCGAGGGCCCCTACGGCGCCTTCACCGCCCTGCACCGCACCCGGCCCGGCGCCCTGCTCATCGCCGGCGGCGTCGGCATCACCCCGGTCCGGGCCATGCTGGAGGAACAGACCACCGGCGACGTCGTCGTCCTGTACCGCGTCCGCAGCGAGGCCGACGCCGTCCTCCTGGACGAGGTGCGCCGCCTGGTGGAGCGGCGCGGCGGCCGGCTGCACCTGCTCACCGGCCGGACCGGCGAGGCCGGGGCACCGCCGTTCGGCGCGCAGAGCCTGCACCAGCTGGTCCCCGACGTCACCGAACGCGACGTGTACGTCTGCGGCCCGCCGGCCATGACGACCGCCGTCCTGGCCGGTCTGCGGGACCTGCGGGTCCCCGCCCACCAGGTGCACGCCGAGAAGTTCGGTATGGCCTGACCGGCGATCGTCCCGGGCGACCGGTCGCGTACTGCGCCCCGGTCGCCGAGCCGAAAAATGAGTGGAACCCGCCCGGCGGCGATCACTACCGTGCTGCCCGGCCCAACTCCCGTACGAAGGACGTGCCGTTGTACACCCTGTGAGACCCCCCGACTGCTGACGTGTCGCGCGTCGCGCCTGTGCGCCGCGCCCCTTTCTGCTGCGGACTCTCACTGAAACCGGTGTACTTCTGTGCTCCAGACCTGGGTGGTCGCACCCACCTGTCTTCCATATGTCCTCCGCCGTTGCGCCACCTGCGCGTCCCCGCGCTCGCGGGCGAGCGGAAAATTCCGCGTCAACGCCCACCACAAGCTCCTCGACGCCTGGCTCCTCGTGCTCTGCGCCTCCTGTGGGCGCACGGCGAAACTCACCGTCCTGGAGCGGGCGCACGTGCGTTCCATACCCGCGGCCCTGCTGGACCGCCTGCACGCCAACGCCCCGAGCCTGGTGGCCGAGGTGCTCCAGGACCCGGTGGTACGGCGCCGCAACCGCGTCGCCCTCGACTGGGCGGGCGCCTGGCGCCTCGACACCGGCGCCGACCCGGCACCGCCGCAGGCCGACGTCATCGACGTCACGGTGCGCTTCACGGCCCGCATCCCCGTCCGGCCGGTCCGCCTGATCGCCGAAGGCCGAGGCCTCCCGAGGGCCGAGGTCGAACGGCTCATCGAGGAGGGGAGCCTGGTCTCCGCGGTCCGCCTGACAGGGCGGATCGCGGAGGACTTCACGTTCACGCTGAAGCGCTGAGCCCCGGGGCGGGCCTGCCGGCGCCCCCGGAGGGGGCCCGGGCGGGCCGGGGAATCGGGGGTCCTTCCGGCCGTTCCGGGCCGGGCGGACCCGCCCGGCCCGTGGCCCCCCGCCGGGCTCAGGACAGCGGAGGGAGCTCTCCGCCGGAGGCCCCGCCGTCCGACGACAGCGTCTCCTTGATGGCACGCAACAGGGACCGCCGCTCGACGACCTGCGCGCCCCGGGCCTCCGCCAGCGGTTCCGGCCGATGCCCGAACCCCTCGGGGAGCGCGGGCAGCCCGAGCGCCGTCATGACCTCGTCCAGGTGCCGCCGGGCATCTCCCGTGCCCCGCAACGCGGCGGCGAGGGGCCGATGGTCGTCCTTGCCGTAGGCCGCCGCCAGAGCGGTCGCCCGCTCCGCCGCCTCCTGCTGGGTCGGCATCTCCGCCGGGTCGGCCCACCACACATGGGCCGTCACGAGACGGCCGTCGCGCAGGAGCCGCAAGGTGTAGTCGGCGCCCTCCTTGGCGACGACCAGGACCGGCCACTTCTCCCCGCGGCTGAACGTCGTGGCCGAGCGGGCCAGTTCACCCTCGCCGAGCAGCGTCGACCGGAGGCCCTTGCGCCGGCCGGGCGGCTCCGTCGAAGGCGCCGTCTCGACGAAGGTGCCGCCGCCCGGCGCCGGAGCCAGACGCATGGCCGTACCGGTGATCAGAACGGCCTCGCGGACGTCCGGCAGGGAAGCACGCACATGTGCCACGGCCAGGGCCGCGGGCAGGGCTGCCGGAGACTGCGCCGACGGCGCCGCCGGGGCGGGGCCGGGAACCGCGACGCTGCCGCGGAAGTACGGCGTCCGGCGCGCGACATGAGCCCGAACCCCCTGCCGCATCTGCAGGAACACCTCACGGGGGTCCCCGAGATACGCCCAGGGGAACGTGCGCGCGTCCGTGCCGATCAGCCGGAAGACGTCCAGGGCGTCGGCCTCGCGACCGGAGCGGATCAGAGCGAGCGCCAGGTGGTTGCGGAAGCCCGCCGCCCGCCGGTCGCCGGGCCCGAACCCGCCGGACAGCTCCAGGCCGGCGTCGACGATCGCCTCGATCCGTGACCAGGGCACCGGCCCCTGCTCCACACCCGCGTCGTGATCGAGCGCGTACTCGGTCACCGCGTGCAGCGGAAGCCCTCGCAGCGGTGACCCCTCCGGAGCCGCGGCCGCCGCCGACTCGGCGAACGCGAACATCTCCGCGTGCGAGCCGTACCACTTCTGCGCCAGGTACTGCACCGCGCGCGCATGCAGGCCCACGTGATGCGGATCGGCCGCGCGCCCGCTGTCGAGGTACGCCTCGAACACCTCCCGTGGGGCGCCCAGCCCCATGGCGTGGGCGATGAACACCCGCCATGGCACCGGATCCCCGGGGTTGAGGTCGGCCGCCGCGCGCAGCACGGGCTCGGCGTCACGCAGCACCGCGTGGAAAGCCTGGAACTGCTCCCGCGACACATGGCGCGCCCGTGCGGCCGTGCGGATCTCCCAGGCGCGGTCGATCGCCAACTCCGCGGCGACGAGGGCGGCGTCGGGGTCGCCGGGCCGAGCCGCACGCCATTCGTCGAACCACCCCGTGTGATGCAGGGCCAACTCGGCGAGGCCCGCGCTGCGGCGGCCGCGCTCCTCCCAGTCCCGGTCGGCGCGCGTGCGTGCCAACAGGTCGGCCGCGGGCTCCCAGGCCCCCGACCGTGCCGCGTCCAGGGCGGCCCGCAGGGCGGCGTCCGGGGCGTCCACCTCCACCGCAGCGTCCGGCGGCAGTCCCTCGCCGGTGGCGGCGAAGTGCCGCACCATCCTCGGCAGCGTGAAAACGCCCGGCAACCCGCCCACAACCAGCCCCTCCCCGACGGCCGTACGGCCGCGCTCCGTCGATCACGACGGGCGAACCCTACCGAGCGGCTGGTCGGGGAGGGCCGGCGGGCTCAGCAGCCGCCGCAGTTGTAGAAGGTGACGTCCCAGTGGTTGCCCTCGTCGGCGTACACGTTGCCGGCTCCGGAACGCCACTGCGGGGCTCCGTCACCGCGCACACCGATGTAGGCGAAGGTGTTCTTCACGTAGTTGGTCACGCACGTGTTCTTGCCGAAGTCCAGTTTGTAGCCGTTCCAGTGCGAGTACGTCCCGGAGGCGTGACCGGTCTCGGTGCCACCGGTGATGTTCAGCGCGCAGCCACTGGCGCCCTTGAGGGTCTGGGCGCCCTGTGCGGTGGCGAGGTTGAGCTGCTCGAACGACGTACACGTGGCGACGTTGCGGTCCGAGCAGCCGCCGGACGAGGACCAGGTGATGCCGGCCTGCCGGAACATCGAGGTGGCCGTGGCATGGCTGATCTTGGTCACGGCCGACGCCTCACCGGCGGTGCCGAGGACGGCGACGCCGGGGGCGACGACCAGAGCGAGTGCGGTGAGTGCCGACCGGAGCTTCGGCGAGGGAGCGACCTTCATGTGTCAGAGCCTTCCTGCTGGGGCCGTGATTCCTGTGGGGCGGGGCGGCGGTGCAGGTGGTGCGGTGACGATGGTGCCCTTGTCTACGCGCGTTGGCCAGAGGACAAAAGGGGCCGGTGAGGAGAGCGGGTGCCGATTCGCCTGTACGAGCCCATGCTTCGGATCAGGCGAGCCAGTGATAGGGCAGGCGCAGGAGTTCGGCGACCCGACCGGCCACCGCCGGGGCGTGCGGAGGCACGTCCTCGTCGGCGATGCCACGCGTCAGATGCAGATGGAGGGACTGAAGGGTGGCGAAGGTGTTGAAGGCCCACACCGGCACGGGGCCGGGCCCGCCGCCCTCCAGCGCCTCGGCCACCACGTCCAGCCAGCCGGTGGCCTCCGCCGACGACAGGCCAGGTGCCTGGAGCACCCGCACCAGCGCCCGGGCCAGCCGGGCATCCTCCAACTGCGCGTACCGGTAACCGGTCTGAGGCTCCGTCACCCTTCGCGCGCACAGGTCGAGCAGGTCCGTACGGCGGTGGGGGAGGACCTTCGCGAACGCCGCGGCGACATCGGCGCCATGGGCGACGGCGTGCAGCCAGCCCAGGGAGTCGTCCCAGCCGCGGGTGTCCCGCTCGTTCGGGTACCAGGCGGAGAAGGCGGCGTACCAGCGCTCGGCGGCCTGCCGCGGGACGAGACCGGAGACCCCGGCCGCACGCGTCAGCACCAGACAGATGATCAACGGCGCGAAAGTACGGGCCTGTGTCTCGGGACGGGTGAACCGGCCGGCGGCTGAGTCCCCGAGTTCCTCCAGGGCGGCGTCGAGACGCCCCTCCCTGATCCAGCGGGCGGCCGCGGTGTAGGCCCCGTCGTCACGGACCCGGGGATCGGGCGACACCAGCGCCGCCGCCAACTCGTCGACCAGCCGGGAGGCGGCTGTCTGCTCGGGGAAGGGGTACCCGTCGGCCGCGAGGGACGGCCAGTCGATGGGGGCAGCAGTCATGGGCGTCAGGTTTCCACACGCCCGGGTGGCCGCGCGGACCCGGGCCCGCCGCCGCCGGGCACGGCAAATGGCAGGCGGCAGGCCCTGATCATCCCTGAGCATGGCCGCATGGACACCCGATACCTCGGCATCGCCGAACTGGCCGAAGTCCCTTCCGTCGCGGTCGTGATCGACGTGATGCGCGCCTTCACGGTGGCCGCGTGGGCGTTCGCACGGGGAGCGGAGCGGATCGTGCTCGCCGAGTCGCTGGACGAGGCCCTGGCCCTCAAGACACGCCACCCGGACTGGGTGGCGATCAAGGACGGCCCACGGGCACCCGGCTTCGACACGGTCAACTCACCCGGCATGCTGCGGTCGATGGACCTGCGCGGGCGAACGGTCGTACAGAAGACCACGGCCGGGACGGTCGGCGCCCTCGCGGTCAAGGACGCGTCGCTGGTGCTCTGCGCCGCCTTCGCGGTGGCGGAGGCCACGGCTCGGCTTCTGCGGTCGCGTGCCTGCGACACGGTCACGTTCGTGGTCACGGGGGAGGACGGGCGGGCCGAGGAGGATCTCGCGTGCGCGCAGTACATAGCGCTGCGGGCGGCCGAGGGCACCCCGGCGGCAGCGGCCGACCAGGCCGCGCCCTTCCTGCGCCGGGCCGCCGCGTCACGTGCCGCCGAGGAACTGGCGACGGGGGTGCGCGAAGGCGTCCACCCGGACGACGTCCCCCTCTGCCTCGAACTGGACCGCTTCCCGTTCGCCATGGTGGCGAGCTGGGACGCGGGGGTCATGACCCTGCGTGCGGGTGAGGTGCCTGGCGCGGGGGCCGAGGACGTCTGATCGGATCTGCTCGGAAGCGGCTGTCCGGCTCTCCCGTCAGGGACTGTGACCCTGGATACAAAAATTGATGCCAGATGCTGTGTTCATTTTTCAGAGTCTGCGTACCATGGAAGTCATGGACGCCATGTCACTCCCCGCGAACCGGCACTGCTCGATCGCCCGCACGCTCGCCGTCCTGGGCCAGAAGTGGAACCTTCTGCTGCTGCGCGAGGCGTTCCTCGGGCGTACTCGATTCGCGGAGTTCCAGCGCATCGGTATCCCGAACGCGACCCTCGGCCAGCGGCTCGGCGATCTCGTGGACGCCGGTCTTCTGGAGCGCGTGACCTATCAGGAAGAGGGAGAGCGCAGCCGCGAGGAGTACGTCCTCACGGAGGCCGGCCGCGACGTGCTGCCGGTGCTCGCCGCCCTCAGTGCCTGGGGGGACCGGCACCGTCCTCAGGAGACGGGCCAGGGCGTCGTCTACGCGGCCGACGGGGAGCGGCCCGTACACCTCGAATTCCGTGACGAGCGAGGCGAGCCGGTCGACCAGGACGCCGTCACGATCATCCGGGGCCCGGCGTATCACGCCGCCCTCGCCGCCGCCGCTGCCGACCGGTCGTCCGGCCGGGCCGCCGGCGCCGGCCCTGTCAGTTAGGAACCCGCCATGCCCACCAGCAGCCCTCTCGCCTACGACGTCTTCGTCGCCGACCCGATCCCGCAGAACGTCACGGACCTGGTCCCCAACGGGGACCGGAGGATGTTCTCGCCCCTGTCCGTCACGCTCGTCCACGGGGAGCACGACGCCGTCCTCGTGGACCCGCCGCTGACCTCGGAGCAGGCAGAGGCGGTCGGGGACTGGGTCGAGGCCACCGGCAAGAACCTGACCCATGTCTTCGCCACCCATGGTCACGGCGACCACTGGTTCACCGCGGGGGTTCTGGCGGAACGTTTCGGCGCCCAGGTCGTCGCCTCCGAGGGCACGATCAAGGAGATGCACCGCAACGTCTCCATCCGCCCGCAGTTCTGGGACAGGCTTTTCCCGGGGCAGATCCCGGACGCGCCCGTCACCGCCGTCACCGTGCCGGGCAACCGGTTCTCCCTCGAAGGCCATGACCTGGTCATCGTGGAGGTCGGGCACAGCGACACCGACGAGACCAGCGTCCTGCACGTCCCCGACCTCGACCTCGTCGTGGCGGGAGACGTCGTCTACAACGGTGTGCACCAGTACCTCGTCGAGTCCCGGAACGGCGGCCGTGACGCGTGGCGCAAGGCGATCGACATCGTCGAGGAGCTGCGGCCCCGCCGGATCGTCACCGGGCACAAGAACAAGGCCCTGGACGACGACGCCACCCGCGCCATCGTTGAGACCCGGCTCTACCTCGACACCGCCGACGAACTCCTCAGGCAGCACGACGACGCGCTCGGCTTCTTCAACGCCATGCTGGAACGCTTCCCCGACCGCCTGAACCCCGGCGCGCTGTGGGGCGGAGCCGTCGCGCTGTACTCGTAGCCGTCGCGCCCCAGGCGTAACCGTCGGACCACCCCGCCGCGCCGCCAGGCCAATTGGCTGTGTAGCCTCACCTCCCACATCACAGGGGAGGGATCATGCGAGGCAGAACGGCCGGCGCGGCCGGTACGGCCGCACCGGGTCGACGGGCCGGAGCGATCGGCGCCGTGGCGGGTGCGGCGGCGCTGACGCTGCTGTGCGCGACGGGTGCGCACGCCGAGGGCCGCGGGGACGTACGGGTCACCAAGACCGTCGTGAACAGCGGCAACAACGTCATCGTCGGCACATCGGCGCGGGTCACGTACCCGATCGCCATCACGATCAAGGACAACTCCGGCGCCAAGGGCCTGTCGGACATCAGCGTCTTCAGCAAGTCCAAGGGCTGGGGTTTCAGCGACTGGACGGGCACCCGGTGTGAGAAGAAGAGCTCCACCACGTCGGTGTGCACGGCCACGATGACGGTCGCCCCGGGGTGGCTCCCGGACAGCATTCCTGGCGACATCAACACCATCGCCGGGGTGTGGCAGGTCAACGCCACCGTCAAGGCCAACGACGGTGACTACTGGATCTCCGACCACATCGCCGAGTTCAAGATGAAGCGGGCGTCGAAGCTCACGACCGACGCCACGCCCGAGCCGGTGGCCAAGGGTGCCTCCCTCACGATCACGGGCAAGCTGTCCCGTGCGAACTGGGAGGACCTGAAGTACCACGGCTACACCGGCCAGACGGTGAAGCTCCAGTACAGGAAGGCGGGTACCGCCCACTACAGCACCGTGAAGACGGTGAAGACGGACAGCTCCGGCAACCTCCGCACCAAGGTCACCGCCACCTCGGCGGGCAGCTGGAGGTACTTCTTCCCCGGCACGACCACCACGGCGCGGGTCGTCTCGACGGGCGACGCCGTCAAGCTGAAGTAGCCCCATGCTCGTCGGCGCCTCCCGCGGCCAGCGGGAGGCGCCGACCGCGTCCCGAACGGCCCCGGGCGATCGGAACACGGCCGAGTGCACCCGGCCGTGGGAGGCCGGGTGCACTCGGATGGGTCAGGTCGCAGCGTGGACGGGGGACTTCAGCTCACGGACCGCGCCGATGGTCAGCGCTGGTGGTGGTACCGGCCGTGGTGCTGGTTGTCACCGTGACGGTGGTTGTCTCCGTGACGGTGGTTGTCTCCGTGACGGTGCTTGTCCCCGTGACGGTGCTTGTCCCCGTGGCGCTCGTACCCCCACGACTCGCTGTCGACGCGGCGCCCGTGGTCGTTGCGGAGGGTGGCCGTGTCGGAACGGTTGTCCCAGACGTAGTGACGGAGGTCCTGGAAGAGGTCGGTGCGGGTGTCCCGGCCGATGCCCGTGTGGATCCGGACGGTGGCGCGGCCGGCGAGACGGAAGTGGTCGAAGGTGTAGGTCTCGCCGTCCCGGTTCCGCAGGGTCCAGCCGTCGAGGTTGACGGAGCGGCGGGTGGTGTTGGTGAGCTCCACCCACTCGCGGTTCAGGGAGCGGTTGGAGTAGTTGTCACGGCCGGGGGAGTCGTACTGGACCGCACTGATCTCCACCTGTCCCCGCTGGTGGCGGGAGTGGTCGGCGGCGGAGGCCGGCAGCGTGATCGCCGAGACGAGCGCGCCGGTGGCGAGCGAGGCCGCGGCGACGCGGCGCACGGTGATGTAGGCGGGGGTGCGGGTGGAGCTGGACAAAGGTTCTCCCTGGTGGTGCGGACACCTTCCCTCGGGACGCCTGGATGGCTGCCCGGGGCCGGTGCGGTGTGCGATGGCGACCGGTTGGCCGCGAACGCCATTTGTCCACGCCGTGGGGGAAGGAGCGCGAAGGCAGGCCCGTTGTTACCGTTTGTGGATATTTCTATGACTCTCGACTGCAATGCTCATCTATGAGGGCTTGTGTGACGCAAATGGGGTGCGGGGCGCGGAACCCATGCGTGACCTGGGTGGGGATGTTTCGGGACGAATGCGGACGTCGCCGGGTGGGGTGATCTTCACCCGAAAGTGAGTAACAAATCGCCGATGCCGGTGCCGGTGCCGGTATCGCTGTCGCTGTCGCTGTCGCTGTCGGACCCGGCGTCGGGGCATGGGCCGGTCGACCTGCGTGACCGGTCGTTGTCGGTGGCGGCTGCGAGGCTGGTGCCATGAACGGCGATGAGCAACTGCTGCGGGGCCGGGTCTACGGCCACGACCACGACGACCCCCACCCGTGCCCCCTGCCGCACCGGACCTATGCGGCGCTGATAGGCGGGCCGTTGGACGGTTTGCTGCTGGACATCACCGGATGGCGTGCCGACGAGATCGACGGGGGTGTGGCACTGCCGACTGAGCTCGGCCGCTTCCCGGGCGGCCGAGCTCTCTACGACGTGCGTGCGGGGGAGGCCCGCGGGCCGGGCCCCGGGGTGGCCTGCCGCCTCCACCACTCAGGGGACATGCCGTGAGGGCCGTCCACGGGCCAATGGGCGCGGCGACTTGGTGACTTGACGACTTAGCGACCGGACGACGCGATGGGCTTCGTGGCGCGGACCACGGCGGAGTGCATGCCGTCGGCGACGGCGTGGGTCGGGGCGATCTCGACGTCGGTGAGGCCTGCGGTTTCCAGGCCCGCCCGGTACTCGGCGAAGGACAGGGCGCCGGCGATGCATCCGGCGTGGTCGCCGCGTTCGGCGCGCTGGGCGGAGGTGAGGGCGTCGTCGGCGACGACGTCGGAGATTCCGATACGGCCGCCGGGTCGCAGCACCCGGAACATCTCGGCGAAGACGGCGGGCTTGTCTACGGAGAGATTGATGACGCAGTTGGAGATCACCACGTCGACGGTGTTCGCCGGCAGGGGGATCGCCTCGATGGTGCCCTTGAGGAACTCGACGTTCGTGGCGCCCGCCTTCTCGGCGTTCGCGAGGGCCAGGGCCAGCATCTCCTCGGTCATGTCCAGCCCGTACGCCTTGCCGGTGGGGCCGACGCGGCGGGCGGAGAGCAGGACGTCGATGCCGCCGCCCGAGCCCAGGTCGAGGACGCGCTCGCCCGCGCGCAGTTCGGCGACGGCGGTGGGGTTGCCGCAGCCGAGGGAGGCGGCGACGGCCTGCGCGGGCAGGGTGGCGCGCTCGTCCGCGTCGTAGAGGGTGGAGCCGAAGTTCTCGTCGACCTCGACCGGGCTCGGGCCGCAGCAGGCGCCGGCTCCGTCGATGACGGTCAGGGCGGCCGTGGCGTACCGCCGGCGGACGGTTTCGCGCAGCTCGGTGGACTGCTCGTGCATGACTCACTCCTGGGGTGACGGGGCATGGCCGTGCCCCGGAACGGAACTGCCTGTATTGACGTTTGTTGATGCAAGATTGCGCGCTGGTTCGAGAAACGTCAATATAGAAGCATGTCGAAACGAGAGCTCGAGGTGATCGGCCAGGACTCCGGGGCCGCCTGCTGCGGCGGCCTGTCCGCCGCCCCCCTGGACGACGCTCAGGCCGCCGATCTCGCGAAGATCTTCAAGGCCCTGGGCGACCCGGTCCGGCTGCGCCTGATGTCGATGATCGCCTCGCGGGGTGAGGGCGGGGAGGTGTGCGTCTGCGAGCTGACGCCGGCCTTCGACCTGTCCCAGCCGACGATCTCCCACCACCTCAAGCTCCTGCGCCAGGCGGGCCTTCTGGACTGCGAACGGCGGGGGACCTGGGTGTACTACTGGGTGCTGCCCGGCGTCCTGGACCGACTGGCCACGTTCCTGACGGCCCCGAGGGCGGCGAGCGCGGAGCGCTGAGGGCAGTACGTGCCGCTCGTTACCTGGAAAGGTGGAACCGGCGCGGTGGGGGAACGGCCGTCCGGTCCGACCCGTTCCACCGGTATGGAGACGAAGATGCGGGCGGGATATCAGGGGACCGGACCCGGTGCGATCGCCCCGGACGGCTGCGCGGTCGAGCTGTACAGGCGATTGCCCGTCGGTGCGGAACCGGACATCGTCGCCGCGGCGGTGCCACCGGGCGCGACCATCCTGGAGTTGGGGTGCGGGGTGGGACGCGTGACCCACCCCCTGCTGGAACGGGGCTTCGCGGTGACGGCGGTCGACGAATCCCAGGAGATGCTGGACCACGTCCGCGGGGCACGCACGATATGCAGCCCGATCGAGGACCTCGACCTGGGCGAGACGTTCGACGTCGTGATGCTCGGATCGTTCCTCGTCCACGCGGCGGACATCGAGGTGCGGCGAGGACTGCTGCGGGCCTGCGTCCGGCACCTCGCACCCGGCGGCTGTGTGCTGATCCAGAGGGAGGGCGAGGGCTGGCACACGAACCTGCCGCGCGAGCGGGTCGACCCCGGTGGCTTCACGGTGCGGGTGGTGTCTGCCGAGCCGACGGGTGACGGGGCGAACTCGGTGTTCGTGGAGTACGAGTTCCCGGACGCCGGCTGGACCCAGACGTTCCTCTCCCGACCGCTGACGAAGCGACAGTTCGAGGACGCCCTGGCGGAGGCGGGGCTGACGGCGGAGTCGTATCTGACGGAGGACGGTACCTGGGTGCGGTCTCGTCTGGCGGCCTGACCGGGGGGCTGGGCTACCGGTGGAGGTGGGCCAGCGCCCCGTCACTCACGGGGTAGGGGCGCTCATCGGGCAGGAGCTCCCGCGCGGTTTCGAGATCCCCGTCTCGCACATGTCCGTGGATGAGCCGCGCCAGCGGTGTGACGTCGGATAGGGAGACGATCCACTCGTCGGCGTAGCGCCGAGACGCCTCGCCGGTGAGGCCGAGCTGCAGGGAACGGTGCGGAAGCGGCTGGAGGTGCAGGTCGCGCTCGGGGTCCCATTGCACCCGGGCGGGAGACCGCCTCAACTGGCGTTTCCACGCGGCCTGGTCGGTATGGAGTCCGCGTTCGTAGTGGGACAGGCAGGCCTGACTCAGCGCCCACTCGAATCCCTCGCGGGTGATCTCGACGGCGAGCACGGTCTCCTGACCTTCTTTGGTGGCCCATCCGCAGCGGTACATCATCCAGAGGAACGACGGCTTGATCCACGTCATTCGGTCCCGCTGCCACAGAGCCGGAAAACGCCCGTCCCGGGCGGCCGGCAGACCGATCCGGCGGGAGTAGGCCTGATAGACGGTGATCGTTCGGTCCGTGTGCAGCGCTCGGATCCGATGCTTGGGTTCTGTCATCGGACCAGGGTGATCACGCGTCTTCTCCAACGCCAGCGAATTATCTCGCCGGAAGCCGTCAGATCAGCAAGGCAGCCGTGAACTCCTCGCGGTGGGCGGTCAGTCAGGTCTGGAGGCGGCCCCGGCGGGCCCAGCCGCCTCGGTCGGCCGGCGCCTTCAGGTAGACCGGGTCGTCGTCGGTCACGCGGCGGGTGACGAAGGCTCGGCAGACCTCCGTCGCCCGCTCGATGACGGTGGGAAGCTCGGTGCGGTCCTTCGCCGAGAGGCCGTAGCTGTCGGCGAGAGTGCGTAGCCGGAGGGCCGTTTCGGGCCCCGAGGGGTAGAGGTCGGCCGCGGAGGCGGGGTCGAGCATGGGCGCCCAGTAGCGGGCGGTCCACCGGCTCGCCCCGGCGGAAGACCGCACCCGCGTTGACCATCCCGCCGGTCATTGCTTCGTCTTCGGTCGTCATGGCGAGCACGCCAGCGATGGAACGCCCGGGCCGAAGGAGCGGATATTTGCGTCGCCGGGCCGAGCAAGACCGCATACGTTCGTCCGGTGACCTACGACATTTCGCTCGTGCGCGTGCAGCCGGGCCTGACGTTGCAGGAGACGCTCGAGCGTCTCAACGCCGGCTTCGACCCCGATGCCGAGCTGCCCGTGCTCCAGCTCACCGGCGCGCAGCGAGGTGAGTGGGAGCGGATTCTGCGACGAGTGTCGCGGGACGTGGGTCCTGTCGAGTCCGAGGAGTATCTGTACAGCCTCACCCTCGAGACGCTGGGTCCGCCAGGACGTGTCCAGCTCGACTACTGCGGGGACACGGGCAGTATCGAGATCGCCTACCGGCACTCGGGAGCACGCGCGTTGGAGATCATGACGCTGGCCTACCGGATCGCTCGCATGGTCGAGGAGGAGAGCGGCCTGACCGGTCACGACTTCGAGGTGGACCAGCCCACCCGAACCGGCGACCCCGCCGTCGCCGCCGCCCGCCTGGGCGCCGTCTCCGACTGGGCCCAGCGCACCTTGACCTAGTTCTCGGAGATTCCATGCCCCTGCAGTTGGTCGCGATCAAGCCCGCGTCCTCACCGATCCCGTGGGGCACCCCTTCTGCATCAGCACGCGCTGATCGGGAGGCGTGGGAAGGGAGCCCCGGGGGAGGCGTCACCAGGGCACCGATGTTCCGTCCCAGGAGATGAAGCTGCCCGTGGGTCCGTCGTCCGGGAGCAGGGCCAGGTGGACGGCGCCCCGGGCGGCCTCTTCCGGGTCGCCGCCCGCCGCTGCCCTCGGGTTGAGATCGGTGGCCCGCAGGCCCGGGGCGAGCGCGTTGACCTTGAAGCCGTCCTCGGTCAACGTCTGCGCGTAGAGGACGGTCAGCGCGTTGAGCGCGGCCTTGGAGGAACGGTAGGCGGCGCCTGCCCCGTTGCCCGGCGTGAACTGGGGGTTGGGGCGGGTGCTCCACGTCAGCGACGCCGTACCGCTGGAGATGTTCACGATCCTTGGGTGCGCGGATCGGCGCAGGGCGGGCAGGAAGGCGTTGGTCACCGTCACCACGCCGTACACGTTGGTCTCGAAGGTGCGCCGGAGCTCCTCGGCGCCGGTCCCGGTGGGCGGGGCGAGCGACGGTGAGATGCCGGCGTTGTTGACCAGGACATCCAGGCGGTCGATCCGGGCCGCGGCCCGTTCGACGGTGCCGGGGTCCGTCACGTCGAGGACGAGCAGCCGGGCGGTGCCGCCGATCTCCTCGACGGCCCGCCGCCCGCGTTCCGGGTCGCGGGAGCCGACGTACACCGTGAAGCCCTCGGCCGCGAGGAGCCGGGCGATGTGCTTGCCGATGCCCTTGTTGGCACCGGTGACCAGAGCTGTGCGATCGTTCATGGCGACTACGCTCCCCTGGCGAGGGGCCTCCAGCCAGGGACAGGTTGTACCAGGCACGCCCCTGGAGGTGGCATGGCGCGGCAGGAACTCGCCCGCTTCCTGCGGGACCGCCGGGCCGGCCTGCTCCCGCACCACGTCGGGCTGCGGGCGACGGGCGCCACCCGCCGCACACCCGGTCTGCGGCGCGAGGAGCTGGCCGAGCTCGCCCATATGTCCGTCGACTACTACACCCGGCTCGAGCAGGCCCGGGGGCCGCGGCCGTCGCCCCGGATCCTGGACGGGCTGGCCCAGGCCCTGCGTCTGAGCCCCGCCGAGCGCAGCCATCTGTTCCGGCTCGCCGGGGCGGACACGCCGCCCGCCCGACGCGCCGTACGGCAGGTGCGCCCGCACGTGGCCCGGATGCTGGAGCGGCTGCCGCTGACCGCGGCCGTCGTCACCGACGCGGCGTACGGCGTCGTCGCCTGGAACCCGCTGGCCCGGGCGCTGCTCGGCGGCGACCCCGGCCGACGGCCGGTCAACCTGGCGCGGCGCCGGTTCCTCGGGGAGGGGGCCGCGTACACGGACTCCGGTGCCGAGGAGTTCGGGCACATCGTCGTGGCACGGCTGCGCCGGGCCGCCGACCGTTACCCGGACGACCCCGAGCTGACGGCCCTGCTCGCCGAACTGCACGCCGGGAGCGAGGAGTTCCGGCAGATCTGGCAGACGCGTCCCGTGCACGCCCCCGGCCACCGCACGAAGACCTTCGAGCATCCCCAGGCCGGTCCGCTCCGGCTGAACTGCGATGTCCTGCTCGTGCCCGAGGACGATCAGGAGGTCGTCCTGATCACCGCCGATCCGGGGTCCCCCACCACACGAGCCCTGCGGCAGCTGGCCGGGCAGACCGTCTGAGGGGTGCGAGCTGAGGCGTGCGGCGGATACGGGTGACGTCCGTGGCAGCCGGTCCGCGTCGCGGGGCTGCGGCCCCGCACCCGGTCGCCGTGTGGCTCACCGCCCACGACTACGGCCTTCCCGGTCCGATCACGAACGATCGGCCTACTCGTCACGGGCCGGCGGCCGCCTCGGATCCGGCCGGCCGGCCAGTCGTCCATCGGTGGCTCGACGCGATCTTCGACCTGTGCGAACGCGGCAGACGGCGATCTGCGACCGCCGAGTCGATAACTCGATGATGTGCAGCCGCGCCGCCGGCCGGCAGTGGGTGCAGCCCTCCAATCCCGTCGCGAGGAGCCGGCGCGCCTCGTCCCGGCTCACGGCCCGGCGTCGCCGTCCCGCCATGTGGCAGTCGCCGGCGTGGACCTGGACGGGGGACCGGTCGGCGCCGATGCCGAGTTCGACGATCCACTCCGGGGGCCGGGGACGGCGCCGCCGGCCGCTCTCCTCCTCGGTCTTCCGCCGCTGCAGGGCGGCGATCTTGGCGTCGATGCGCTGGACCCACAGGGCGTGCCAGACGCGCAGGGTGCGCAGTCGGTCCAGGTCGGGCGGCAAGTCGTCGAACACATTTTTGATTCTATGCTCAAGATCGACGGCGTGCGCCCTCGCGTGTTCGATTTTTTGTTCGATACCGTGGAGGGGTGAGTGCGGGAGGTGGGACCATGACGACGGACGGACCGGCGCGCAAGATCTCGACGGTGATGCACGTGCGGTGCCCGGACCGGCTGGGGGAGGAGACCTACCGGCGGGTGCTGGAGGAGCTGTCGGAGCTGTCCCCGGTCGTGCAGGCCCTGCCGCCCTCGGCGGCCCTGGTGGAACTGAGGGGCGCCCTGCGCTACCACGGCACCGACACCCGGCGCCTGGGCGAGGTCCTGCGGGTGCGCACCCTCTCCCGGCTAGGGGTCGACGTCCGCGTCGGCATCGGGCCGTCGATCACGGTCGCGGCCACCGCCTCCGCCCAGGTCCCCGCGCCGGGCGGAGTCCTGGCCGTCCACCCCGACGAGGTCACCGCCTGGCTCGGCACGCTGCCGGTCGACGCCCTGCACGGCATCGGCCCCCGGCAGGCGGAGGCGCTGCGGGCGTACGGCATCCACGGTGTCGGCCTGCTCGCCGCCGTCCCGCCCGCCACCGTGCAGCGCCTTCTCGGGGGCCGCGCGGGCCGTACGGCGGTCGACCGGGCCCACGGCATCGACCCGCGCCCCGTCGTCCCGCGCGACCTGCCCCCGACGGCGTCCGTCCGGCACACCTTCGACCGGCACGCCCTGGACGGCGCCGCCGTCCGCGCCACCCTCCTCGACCTGGTCGTCCGGCTCGGCCTGCTCCTGCGCCGCAGGGGTCAGGCCACCCGCGCGCTCACCCTGAGACTGACGTTCGCCGGAGGCGGCGGCTGGGAGAGGACCCGCCGCCTCCCCGAAGCGTCCGCGCACGACGACGATCTGCGGACGGTGGCCTACCAGCTGATGGACGCCGCCGGCCTCCAGCGCGGCCGTCTCGCCGGACTGACCCTCAAGGGCACGGATCTCGTCGGCGCCGACCAGGTCGCCCAGCAGATCAGCCTGGACGACGCCCGCGAGGCGCGGCTGGTCGCGGAGGACGCCGTCGACCGCGTCCGGGACAAGTTCGGCCCCGGCGTCATCGGCCCGGCCGCGGTCTTCCGGCGCGCTTCCTGACCCCCGCGAGGCGTGCCTCGGCGCGCGGGCTCACACGACCCTGACCACGTACTTCCCCCGCACCCCGCCCGCCTCCAGCGCGCGGTGGGCCGCCGCCGTCCCGTCCAGCGGGAAGACGGTGTCCACCGCCGGGCGCAGCCTGCCCTCGGTCACGAGGCGCGCGAGGTCGTCCATGTCCGGCTGCCGGGGGTCGCCGCTGAAGAAGCGCACCCGGCCCCGGCCGTGGAGCGCGCTGGCCGCGACATAGCCGAGCGACCTGACGGGCCGGGTCAGGTCGAACGCGATGGTGACCATGCGCCCACCGGGGCCGAGCAGACGCCGATGGGCCCGAAGCTCGGTGCCCACCGTGTCCACGATCACGTCGAAGCGGCCCAGCTCCGCCGGTTCCACGCTGCGGTGGTCCATCACCTCGTGCGCCCCGAGCCCGCGGACGAACTCATGGTTGGCGGGCCGGGCGAGCGCGGTGACGTGGGCGCCGTACGCCCGTCCCAGCTGGACCGCCGCATTGCCGACGCCTCCCGCCGCGCCCCGCACGAGGAGCCGTTCGCCGCGCCGCAGCCGCGCCTTGTCGCGCAGCGCCGTGACGGCCGTGGTGGCCACGGGCAGCGCCGCGGCGTCCACCAGGTCCAGCCCGTCCGGGACGCGTCCGATCCGCACGGCCGGCACGGTCAGGTACTCGGCCGCGCTGCCGAATCCCGACGTGCGGCCCAGGACGCCCCAGACACGGTCGCCCACCGACCGGCCGGTGACTCCGGTGCCCAGGGCGGCGACCTCGCCGGTGAAGTCCAGGCCGACCCGCTGGGGGAAGGAACGGCCGGTCAGCAGCCGCAGACGGCCGGCGCGTGCCGACAGCTCGCCGCCGTTGACGCTGAACGCGTGCACCTTCACCAGCACCTCGCCGGCCGCCGGTTCGGGCCGCGGCAGCCGGCCCACGTACAGCACGTCGGGGCCGCCGTAGCGGTCGTGGAGCACTGCCTTCATCATGCGGTCGTTCATCGTCCTGCCTCCGCCGCCGGGGTCGTACGGGTTGCCGACGCCGACGGTAGGCTCGTAAACGGACGGCATCGTCCGTTTGAGGCGGAAGCGAGAGACAGTGATGGGTGAATCCTCTCGGATCGCGGCCCAGGGCGGGGCGCGGGCCGGTGCCCGGGCGGACGCCCGGCGCAACCGCGAGCGTGTCCTGGCGGCCGCCCGCGCCGTCTTCGCCGAGCACGGCATCGACGCCCCCATGGCCACCGTGGCCCGCCGGGCCGGAGTCGGCGTGGCCACGCTGTACCGGCACTTCCCGACCCGGGACGCCCTGGTCAGAGGCGCCTACCAGCGGCAGATGGAGACCTGTGCGCGAGCGCTCACCGACGCACTGGACGAGCCCGACCCGTGGCAGGGCTTCCAGGACCTGGTCGAGACCGTCTGCGAGCTGCAACGGGAGGAGCGCGGGTTCCCGGCCGCGTTCCTCGGAGCCTTTCCGCAGAGCACCGCGGAGCAGGCCCGGGCCAGGGAACAGGCCGAGCGTGCCTTCACCGCCCTCGTCCGCAGGGCCCAGGCGGCGGGCGAACTGCGGGCCGACTTCCATCCGTCCGACCTCGCCGTGGTCCTGCTCGCCCACTGCGGCCTGGTGACGGCGCTGCCGGACGACCGCGCGGCCTCCCGGCGTCTGGTGGCCTACCTGCTCCAGTCGTTCCGGGCCGACGGGGCGCCCGCCCGGCCGCTGCCACCACCCGCCACGCTCGCGCTCCGCGACCTCCCCGTCGCACGGGTCTGACCGGCCGTCGCGCCGACGCCCTCAGCGGTGGCTCAGGACGTTGATCACACGGCCGTTGGGGTCGCGGACGAAGAACCGCCGCACGCCCCACTCCTCGTCCCGCAGCGGGTGGACGATCTCCGCGCCGCTGTCCCGCATGACGGCGTACGCCGCGTCGACGTCGTCGACCTCGATGCTCGCGTCGGGGGTGACCGGGGCCGTCTTGTCGCTGGTCATGACGCTGATCTGGGCCGCGGGGTTCGACGGCGAGGCCAGCGTCATGATCCAGCCGTGGTTCATGACCTCCTCGAACCCGAGCAGGCCGTAGAACTTCCGGCTCTCCTCCACGGCCTCCGACCGGAAGACGGGCATGACACGGCGGACGGACTGCGAGGACATCGGCGTCTCCTGACGGATCGACAAGAACTCGGGACCGTTCAGGCGTACTACACCGTGCGGGGTCGCCGCACAGCTTTCCCATCCCCGGGTGGACGGCGTGTCCGGGACCTCGGAACAACCGTACGCCCGCCCCGGCGGCGCCGGGGCGGGCGTACGGACCGGGGGCCCTACCCGAGCGTCAACGCGTAGATCTGCACGCGCGGATCGTTCGGCAGGCCCACGGAACGCACCGTCTTGGAGCCGTCCAGCTTCGCCGACGTCCCGAAGAGGCGGACCGGCGGGCCGTCGACGCCCTGGCCGTGCCTGATGCGGTGTGGCATCTCCAGGACGACGGTGCCGCCCTGCGGGGCGGAGCCCGCCCAGTCGCCGACGGTCACCGGTACCTCGGCGGTGCTTCCGTCGGTGTAGCGGACGGTGAGGGCCGTGGACACCGGGCCGTGGTGGGACGCGGCGACCAGGCGCAGGGTGCCGTACGAGCCGGCCGGGAGCAGCATGGCCTGGCCGCGGGTCTCCACGAAGTTCGCGGCCGTCCCCGACGGGTCGGGAGCGTCGTAGGCGACGCCGTCCCAGACGACCGGACCGGCCTTCGGCAGCAGGTCGGCGTCGTAGCTCCAGCCGCCTCCGTCGAAGTCGCCCTCGTCGGGGGCGGCGACGGTCGCGGTGCCGTCGTGGTTCGCCTCCTTGCCCAGGTCGACGGCGCACACGTCCTCGGCGGCCGACGCGCAGTTCGCCGCCGCGCGGACCTCGACGGTCGCCGTGCGCTCCACGGCCTTCACGCCCTTGGCGCCCTTCGCGGCCGCCGTGATCCGCACGGAGTACGTGCCCGGCGCGGTCCCGGCGGGCACGCCCACGTCGACGGTCGCCGTGCGCTGCACCGGAAGCCGGTGCGAGGCGAGCGGGAAGGACGGGGACGTCTTCACGGTCCAGCCCTTCGGGGCCTTGGCGTCGACGTCCACCTGCAGGGTGCCGGGGGACTGACCCAGCACGTCCAGCTGGAGGCGGACGCTCTGCGCGCGGTCCGCCGTCGGCACCACGTCGGCGCTGGTGCGCAGCGAGGCGTCGAGGTGCCGGCGGGAGTCGGCCGCCGCACGGTTCACGGACGGCGGCTCGGCGCCCTTGCCGGTGCCCCACGCCGACGGCTTGGTGCTCATGGCGAAGGACAGCCTGCCGCCGTCGGCGACCGCGTCCCAGTCCAGCCAAGTCGCCCGCAGATCCTTCCCGTCGAAGGTGGCCCGCTCGACATAGCGCCTGCTGTCGCTCGCGCCCGGCGCCTTGACGGTGAGCGTGCCGCCCTGGCTCCTGCCGTACGCGCCGATGCGGATCTCCGCCGACGGGAACTGCGGGCTGGACACCGCGAGGAAGCCGCCGCCGTTCGTCGTCGGGTACAGGCCCAGGGAGGAGAAGACGTACCAGGCGGACATCGTGCCCAGGTCGTCGTTGCCGGTCATGCCGTCGGGCCCGTCGGTGAACAGCGTCATCGCGGCACGGACCACGGTGGCCGTCTTCGCGGGCGCGCCCGCCCACAGGTACATGTACGGGGAGTGCAGGTCGGGCTCGTTGTTCGGGTTGTAGGTCGGCTTGCCGTAGTAGTCGTACGGCGCCGAGATCCAGTCCTCGCGGGCGGTCCTCGCCGGGTCCGTGAGCAGCTTGTCGTAGGCGAAGAAGGCGTCGAGCCGCTTCTCGGTGGCCTTCCGGCCGCCCATCAGGGACACCAGACCGGCCGGGTCCTGGGGCACCAGCCACTGGTACTGGTAGGCGCCGCCCTCATGGAACTGGTGACCGGCCTCGACCGGGTCGTACGGCGTCAGCCAGGTGCCGTCCTCGGTGCGCGGCCGGAACTGCCCGGTGGAGGAGTCCCACAGGTTGCGGTACCACTGGCCGCGGGCCGCGAACATCCGGGCGTCCGCGGTGTGGCCGAGGGCCTTGGCCATCAGGGCCAGCGAGGCGTCCGCCGCCGCGTACTCCATGGTCGCCGACGCGGGATGGACGCAGTCGTTGTCACCGCCCTTGTCCGCGCAGTCCTTCCCGAGTTCCAGCCCGCTCGGGATGTAGCCGCGCTCCTGGTAGGCCGCCACGCCCGCGCGGCCGTTGTAGGGGGAGCCGTCCGGCGGCGTGCTCGTCGCGTTCTTCCGCAGGAGTGCGTACGCCTCCTTCTCGTAGCCCTTCAGCAGTCCCTTGGACCACGCCTCGACCAGGAACGGGGTGACCGGGTCGCCGGTCATGATGTTGGTCTCGCTGTTGGCGAGCGACCAGCGGGGCAGCCAGCCTCCGTCCCGCCCGATCGCGACGACCGACAGGGCCACGTCCCGCGCGACCTTCGGCTGCAGCATCTGCAGCAACTGGTTCTGCGGCCGGTGCGTGTCCCACAGCGACAGGTTCTGGTACGGCGTGAAGTCCGAGGCGGTATGGGTCTTGCCGTCGAACCCGGCGTACCGGCCGTCGACGTCCCCGGCGAGGTTCGGGTGCAGTTGCGCGTGGTAGAGCGCGCTGTAGAAGGCGCGTTGCCGCTCCGCCGGGCCGCCCGTGACGCGGACCGCCTCCAACTGCCGTTCCCACGTGGCGTGCAGCGCCGCCCGGGTGGCGTCGAAGTCGTAGGAGTCGCCCGTCTCGGCCTTCAGGTTCTTACGGGCGCCCTCGAGGCCGGTGTACGACAGCCCGACCTTGACGACGACGTCCCGGTCGGAAGCGGCGTCGAAGGTCACCCAGGCGCCGTTGCCGCCCTCACCGGCGGCGTCGCGCTCGCCGGGCGCCGGCGTGCTGCCGCGCCAGGTGCCGTGCGAGGCGAAGGGCCGGTCGAAGGTCGCGGTGAAGTAGACGGTGTGCCGGTCTTTGCCCGCGCAGAAGTTGCCCGCCTCGACCCGCCCCTCGACGGTGCGGTCGCCGACGACGTGGACCTCCGAGCCGTACACCCGCTGGTTGGCCTTGCCCGTATTGAACAGGACGTTGGCGCGGCCGGTCGACGGGAAGGTGTACCGCTGCCAGCCCGTGCGCTCGGTGGCGGTCAGCTCGGCGTCGATGCCGTACGTCTTCAACCCGACGCGGTAGTAGCCGGGTTCGGCGTCCTCGTCGTCGTGCGCGTACGTCGAGCGGTAGGAGTCGGCGTCCACGCGGTCGACGGCGCCGGTCGTCGGCATCAGCGGCAGTTCGCCCATGACGGAGCAGCCGACGCCGGAGAGATGGGTCTGGCTGAAGCCGTAGATCTTGTCCTGCTGATAGTCGTAGCCGCCCTGGCCGCCGGTGTCCGGGCTGACCTGGACCATGCCGAAGGGGGCGCTCGCGCCGGGGAAGGTGTTGCCGAAGTTCTGGGTGCCGATGAACGGGTTGACCAGCGAGGTCAGCGGGGCGGTGTCCGCACGGTCCTGGGCGACGGCCGGTGCCGGGCTCAGGGCGGCGCCGGTGACGAGGAGCGCGGCGAACACCGTCGACGCGCGCTCGCGTAGTCGATGGTGCAGAGGTCTGTGCATGGGAGCGGTCTCCTGTTCCTCGGCCACGTCGCTCACGCCGAAGTCACCTCTTCTCGCGCGCGCCTGACCGGCGATCAGTGGCATCCGACTGGATCGCTGGGGACTAGATCACGCCGCTGACATCGTTGTCAATGGTTCTGACAGAGATGGTGCCGAGTGGGGCGGCGGTGCGTGTCCCGTCCGTCAGGCGCCGACCGTGAGGCCGTCCAGGGTGAGATCGAGCAGTCGCTCCGCGTGCTCCCGGTGGTCGGCACCCGCCGAGGTGTAGGCGATGCCTTCGAGGGCGGCGGCGACGTCGGACGGCCGGATGTCGCGGCGGATCGCCCCGGCGTCCGCGCAGGCGTCCATGAGGGAGGCGATGGCCGCCTGGATCAACTCGCTGCTGTGGCCGTAGGGGTTGGCGCCGGTGGCGGCGATCGAGCGCAGTGCGTCGATCATGCCGTACTTGGCGGTGACGTAGTCGAGGAAGAGGCGCGTCCACGCGTGCAGCGCGTCCATGGGCGCCTTCTCGGCGAGCAACGCGGGCGCCGCGTCGCAGAGTTGCGCCACCTCGTTGCGGTAGACGGCCTCGATCAGGGTCTCGCGGGTGGGGAAGTGGCGGTACAGCGTGGCGCTGCCCACTCCCGCCTCCTTCGCGATGCGTTCCAGGTGGGCGTCCAGCCCCTCCGTCGTGAACGCGCGCACGGCGGCGGCGAGGATGTTGTCCCTGTTGCGCTGTGCGTCCGCACGCAGCGGCATCGGGGAGGCGACCGCGGCCCATCTCGCCGCGCGGGGCGCCCGGCTGGTCCTCGGAGCGCGGCGCGAGGACCGGCTGCACGCCGTCGTGGACGGCATCACGGCGAAGGGCGGCACCGTCGTCGGTGTCGTCGTGGACGTCACGCGCCGCGAGGACCTCCGCCGCCTCACGGACACGGCCGTCGAGCGGTACGGACGGCTCGACGTGCTCGTCTCCAACGCCGGGACGGTGGCCGTCTCCCCGTTCGGCGACCTGCGCCAGGACGACTGGGACGCCATGGTCGCCACCCACGTCACCGGTCTCCTCAACGGCATCGGGGCGGCCCTGCCCGTCTTCCGCCGGCAGCGCTCCGGCCAGTTCGTCAACGTCGGCTCGACGGCCGCGTACGTCGTCAAGAGCCCGCAGGCCGTCTACGCGGCCACCAAGACGGCCGTGAAGGTGCTCACCGAAGGGCTGCGCCAGGAGTCGGGGCCCGACCTGCGGGTCACCCTCGTCTCGCCCGGCTTCACCCGTACCGAGGGCGTCGGCAAGGGCGCCGCCCCCGAGGCCGCCGCCGCCATGGTCCGGCAGCGCGACGAGATCGCCATGCCTCCCTCGGCCGTCGCCTCGGCCATCGGGTACGCCATCGAGCAGCCCGAGGGGGTCGACGTCAGCGAGATCGTCGTCCGCCCGACCGTGCAGGCCTGATCACGTCGACCGGGCTGTCACCAGGGCAGCTCGCCGGACCGGTCGACGAACCGTCCCGTCGGGCCGTCCGCGCCGATCGTCGCGAGGGCCACGATCGAGTCGGCGCCCTCGGCCACCGAGTGCCCGACCCCGCCGGTGAAGTCGGTGGCGGTCTGCCCGGGGTCGGCCGCGTTGACCCTGATGTCCTTCAGCTCCTTGGCGTACTGCGTGGTGAGCATGGTGACCGCGGCCTTCGAGGCGCTGTAGAGCGGCAGGGCGTACCGCGACTCGACCCGCTCCGGGTCCTGGGTGAGGCCGAAGGAGCCCATGCCGCTGGACACGTTCACGATGACGGGGTTCGGCGAGGTGCGCAGCAGCGGCAGGAACGCGTGGGTGACCCGCACGATCCCGACGACGTTGACCTCCAGCACCTCCCGCACGTCCGCCGCCGTGTACTCCTCGACGGGACCCACCCGGCCGAGGACGCCGGCGTTGTTGATCAGGACGTCGATGCCGCCCTCGTGCGCGGCGACGTCGGCGACGGCGGCGTCCACCGAGGCGTCGTCCGTGACGTCGATGCGGACGAACCGTGCGCCGACCGACGCGGCGGCGGCCCGGCCGCGCTCCGGGTCGCGGGCGCCGAGGAGGACCGTGTGTCCCGCCTCGACGAGACGGCGGGCGGTCTCCAGGCCGAGGGACTTGTTGGCTCCGGTGATGAACGTCGTGGGCATGCTGCTTCCTCCGCTTCGGCCCGGCACGGTGGTGCCGTGGTCACGGAGTCGATCCTGCGGTTCCGGAGGCGCCGGCGGGAGCCACGGCTCTTCCTGGTACGGCGCGTACCACCCTCGCCGCCCGCCCGAGCCCCCTACTTCACGTCGTCCAGCCAGAGCACGATCCCGGTCAGGTCGTTGAGCACGGCCGCCACGCCCGCCCGGACGGCGGCGGCGCAGCGCGCGGCGGTGAACGACCGGGCGTCGTACGCGGAGGACATGCCGAGCCCCTCGCCGCGGAAGGACGCCCCGGTCCAGTCGGCGGCCGTCACGTTCTCCGTCGGCTCGGCCAACTCGGCCCCGACGACCAGGAATCGCTGGTCGAGATGGCTGGGGCTGACCGCGGCGAGCGGGTCCACCAGGTCGTTGCCCGCGGTGACGACGAGGTCCGGGCCCATGTCCATGGCCCGGGTGAGCGCGGAGACATGACGGGTGGGGTCGTCGGCGGTCACCGTGCGCAGATCGACGTCCTCCTCCTTCGCCCAGTCCCGTACGGCGGTCACGAGCGCCGTGGTCGCCCGGTCGTCACCGGCGGTGACCAGGACCACGCGGTAGCCCGAGGGCGGACGCACGTCGTCCCAGGAGCCCGGCCGCGGAGTCACGGTCGCCTCCGGCGTGGGGGACGCGGACGGGTCGACGAACCCGGGGCCGAGGGCGCCGACGGGGGTGGGGGAGGCGTGCGGCCCCGACCAGGCGTCGGCCGAGGCGCACCCGGTGACCAGGACGGCGACCGCGGCCAGCGCGACGGCGGCCCGAAGGGGAAGCGGTGCGCGCGAGACGCGCGATGCGGATGGGCGGCAGCGCGGTGCAGTCAAGACGAGCGGTGAGCGCAAGACGATCGTCCCTCGGAGCGATGACGGATGGTGCCGCGCCCATCCTGCGGTGCCGCGCACCCTCGAAAGGCCCTCTCGTGGCCCGGGGAACGGCTTGTTGTCCGACGCTTCGCCGCGTGGTCCCGCGCTGTTCACCCGCGCCCCGCACGGTGCTCCGGAAACCTGAAGGAGCACCATGTCACAGCGGGTTCGCCGCATCCTCATCGCCCTGTGCGCGGCCGTCGTCGCCCTCGTCGGCACCGGCGCGTCGGCCCACGCGCACGGCTTCGCGTCCACCGTCCACGCCGACGTCGCGGAGAACGACGCCGGTCGCCCCCGTACGACCGTCGCGCTCGAGTACGACCTCCTCGTCGTGTCCGCGGCCGACGCCGCCCACGACGACGCCCTCTTCCGGCAGGGCACCACCGCCTTCGAGTCGGGGGACGCCCGCGGCCGGGCCGCCGTGCTCGACGCCCACGCGGACGCGGCCGTCGGCTATGTCACCGACCGCTTCACGCTCTCCTCCGACGGCCGCGCCTGCGTCCCGCGCCGGCACGGCGGATTCACGATGACCCGGCGTGAGGGCGCGCCCTACGCCGTCCTCCAGCTCGACTGGACCTGCGCGGGTGGCGACGCGGGACTGGAGGTGCGCAGCACGCTGTTCCCCGACGCGGAGCAGTACGTCAAGGGCACCAAGACGATCGTCACGTACGAGATCGACGGGCTCACCGGCAGCGCGGCCCTCGACGCCGCGCATCCGTCCTTCCTGATCGGCCAGAGCTGGTACCAGAGGTTCTGGGAGTTCTTCCGTCTGGGCGCCGAGCATCTGCTGACCGGGACCGACCACATCCTGTTCCTGCTGGCGCTCATCGCCGGATCGCGCTCGCCGCGCGAAGTCGTCCTGGTCGCCACCGCGTTCACGCTCGCGCACTCGGTCACCTTCCTGCTCGCCGCGCTCGGTGTGGTCGAGGTCCCGGCCGGTGTCGTGGAACCCGTCATCGCTCTGTCCATCGCCGTCGTCGCGGGCTGGCACCTGTGGCGGCTCGCCCGGCGCCATGACCCGGCCCCGCAGCCCCAGGAGCCGGGCGGGGCCGGTCACTTCCGGCTCGACCGGGCCGGCTGGACCCGCCTGGGCGTCGTGTTCTGCTTCGGCCTGGTGCACGGACTCGGGTTCGCGGGCGCGCTGGGCATCGAGGCGGCGTGGTCGTGGACCCTGCTGTGGTCGCTGCTGGTGTTCAACCTCGGGATCGAGGCGGTGCAGTTGGCGATCGTCGGGCTGCTCTTCCCGGTGCTGGCCGTCCTGCGGCGCCGGTCCCCGCGCGCCGGGCGCCGGGTGACGGGCCTGGTCGCGGCGGGCGTGGCCGTCATGGGCCTGACGTGGTTCGCGCAGCGGCTCGCGGGGCTCTGAAGCCCCTGTTTGGTGGGACGTTCAACCAACACGGCCGGATCGTTCGCCTCCGGTTCACGCCGCCCGGTGATCGTACAGACCTCCAATCCGTGCATTCATGCATGCATAAGGAACAAAAGAACCATGAGATCGAGCAGTAGAACGACGCAGACCGACCGCGCCGCGCGACGCCGCGTGGCCGGCGGTGCCGCCACGGCCGTGCTGGGGCTGACCATGGCCCTCGGCGCCGGCGGTGCGGCTCCGGCCGCCGCGGCCGGCTCCGCCGACCTGTCCGGCGTCATCCTCGGCGTGGGCGCCGACGAGACCCAGCGGATCGTCACCTGGTACTCCGCGGCGGACACCCCGCAGCAGCTCCAGGTCGCCCCCACCGCCACCCTGGACAACGGCCGGTTCCCGGCCGAGGCGGCCACCTTCGCCGCCACCGGCGGCGCCAACATCGCCTCCAGCGGCGGCTACAACCGGCACGCCACGATCACCGGCCTCAAGGAGAACGTGGCCTACTCCTACCGGGTCGGCAGCGAGGGCGCCTGGTCCCCGACGTACACGTTCAGGACCCGGGACTTCGAGGGCGACTACGACTTCCTGTTCCTCGGCGACCCCCAGATCGGCTCCAGCGGCGACGCGCAGAAGGACGGCGCGGGCTGGGCCGACACCCTCGAGGTGGCGACCGAGGCCAACCCCGACGCCGAACTGCTCGTGTCCGGCGGGGACCACGTCGAGAGCGCCAACGACGAGAACCAGTGGAAGTCGTTCCTGGCCCCCGACCAGCTCCGCCAGGTCCCGCTCGCCGCCACCATCGGCAACCACGACGTCGGCGGCAAGTCCTACGAGCAGCACCACTTCACGCCCAACACCGACAGGTCCGACGCGTACTACGACAAGGACGCGGCGACCCGGTCGGGCGGCGACTACTGGTTCATCCACAAGGACGTGCTGTTCATCGACATCAACAGCAACGCCCAGAGCGACACCAAGGACGCCCAGCACGTCGGCTACATCACCGACGTCATCGAGAAGCACGGCTCGGAAGCCAAGTGGAAGGTGCTGGTCTACCACCACTCCATCTACTCGCCCGCCAGCCACTCCCTCGACCAGGGCAACAAGGACCGCCGCAAGGACTTCACGACGGCCTTCTCCGACCTCGGCATCGACATGGTCCTCCAGGGCCACGACCACAGCTACTCCCGCAGCTACGCCATCAAGAACGGCCAGAAGGCCAACCCGGAGGAACAGCCCGGCCAGGCCGAGGTCTACCCCGGCCCGGGCGGCGTCATCTACGTGACCGCCAACTCGGCCTCCGGCTCGAAGTACTACGACCTCAAGAAGCCCGACGGCACCGGCACGGGCGTCCAGGGCAACGGCCCCGACCCGCTGAACAAGGACAACTTCTGGTTCAACTCGGTGGAGAACCAGGAGCACGTCCGCTCCTACGTCCGGGTCAAGGTCAGGTCCGACAAGCTGGTCCTGGAGAACCTGCGCTCCGGCACCTGCGCCACACCGAACCCCTCCGTGGACAACGGCAACGTCCCCTGCGCGAACACCGACGACAAGCCGGTCGGTTCCGTGGTCGACAAGGTCACCGTCCACCCCTACCACGGTGACGGCCAGTCGCTCCAGGTGAACGTCCCGAACGCGGCCCCCGGCGAGTTCGGCTGGACCATCGACGGCTACAACGGCCTGGTGGACCTCGGCACCGCCAAGGAGACCGGCGGCGACCACTTCGAGGCCGCCGGCAAGATCAACCCCCTCCTCGTGACGGACAGCCGCCGCTCGCTCGCCCCCTGGTCGATCTCGGCCGACGTGAGCGAGTTCAAGGACGCGGGCAAGAAGTTCTCCGGCTCCTACCTCGGCTGGAAGCCGTACGTCCTCGACGGCGGCGCCGGCGCCACGGCCGCCGAGGCGGTCGCTTCCGGCTACGACGACCAGGGCGCGGGCCTGTCCGTGTCGCGGGGTCTCGCCTCCGCCGAGCAGGGCCACCCGCGCGGCGGTGCCCGGCTGGGCGCCGACCTCGACCTGAAGATCCCGGACAGCGTCGCGAAGGGCTCGTACCGCGCGACCCTCACGATCACCGCGCTGAGCAGCTGACCGGACACCCCCTACCCTGCCGCCGCGCCGAGCGGGGCGCCAGGACCGTTCCACCGGTGTGGCAGGGAGCCCGCGGGCACCCTGCCACACCGCCCGCTCCAGGAGAACCCCCAGATGCCCACGCACCGACGTCTCCGCCCGGCCACGCTCCTGCGCGCCGCGGCCCTCGCCCTGCTCACCGCCCTCGCGCTCACCGGCCTGCGCGCGGGTCCCGCCGCGGCCGCCGGCGGCGACGTCAGCTGGACGGTCCGGACCGCCGCGAACGCGTACGGCGACAACCGCTCCAGCTTCGGCTACGCCGTGAACCCGGGCGGCACGGTCGAGGACACGATGGTCGTCACCAACCGAGGCCGGACCACGCTCCGCCTCGCCGTCTACGCCTCCGACGGCTACACCACCGACGCCGGCCAACTCGACCTGCTCACCCGGGAGAAGAAGTCCGTCGGCGTCGGCGCCTGGGTGCACCCCCGGGTCACCGCCCTCACCGTCGCGCCCGGCAGGTCCGCCGACGTCCCCTTCACCGTCCGCGTCCCGAAGAACGCCACCCCAGGGGACCACGTGGGCGGCCTCCTCACCTCCCTCAAGCAGTCGGACACCGCCGCCGGCATCAACGTCGACCGGCGCCTCGGCGTCCGCGTCGCCCTGCGCGTCGGCGGCGAACTCACTCCCCGCCTCGCCGTCGAGGACGTGCACGTCGACTACGACGGCACCGCCGACCCGTTCGCGAAGGGCACGGCCACCGTCACCTACACGGTCCGCAACACGGGCAACGCCCTGCTCTCCGCCCGCCAGGACGTCTCCGTCCAGGGGCCGTTCGGCTCGCTGCGCACGGCGGCGGGCGACCTGAAGGACACCCCGAAGCTGCTGCCGGGGGAGCGATGGAAGGTGAAGGTGCCCGTACGGGGCGTCGCACCCGGCGTCCGCCTCACGGCGACCGCGAAGCTCCTTCCCCTGCTGACCGATCCTTCCGGTTCCACCACACCCCTGAAGCCGGTCGAGGCCACCGCGCACACCTGGGCCGTCCCCTGGACCGTCGTCCTGCTCCTGCTCGCCGTCGCCGCGACCGTGCTCCTCGTACGCCGGGCCCGCGCGCGACGCAAGGCACGCGAGACCGCCCGCGTACAGGAGGCCGTGGAACGGGCGCTGCAGAAGACGTAGGGAACCGGAACCGTCATTTCCGGGCGGTGGACATGGTCTGCAGGCCGACCGCGCCGAGAAGGTCGAGCTTGCTGCGGGCATCGGTGCCCGGTTGCGGGGTGAACACCACCAGGCGGAGGCTGCCCTCCGTGGTCAGGATGCTGGAGAGCAGGGCGATGTCCCCGACCTCCGGATGCTCCACCCTCTTGAGCGCGCTCTCGTGACCGCCGACCGCCCCGCGGCCCCACAGCTCACGGAACCGCGGGCTGCGGCTCAGCTTCGCGATCAGCGCCTCGACGTCCGGGTCGCCGGGGTAGCGGCTGCTCGTGGCCCGCAGGTCGGCGATCAGGGACTCCTCGAACGCCTCCCGCTCCGACGGCGACTGCCGCACCCGCGGCAGCTCCCCCAGGAACTGCCACACCAGCACATTGCTGTCCTCGGCGCCGCCCAGCGCGTCCTGCCCGAACGTGGCCGCGAACAGCGGGTTCCCGTACAGCAGCTGCCAGACGGCGTCGTAGACCGCGACCGGCTGCGCGGCGAGCTGATCCATGATCCGGAACATGCTCGCCGGGATGATCCGGGGGATGCGGCCGGGGTCGGCGCTGTGACCGGCCAGGCGCAGCAGATGCGCGTGCTCGTCGTCGGACAGCTGCAGCGCCCGGGCCAGCGCCGAGCACACCTGCGCGGAGGGCGTCGCCACCCGTCCCTGCTCGAGCCGGACGACGTACTCGACGGAGATTCCGGCGGCCATGGCCAGCTCGGCGCGGCGCAGCCCCGGCACCCGGCGTCGCGCCCCGTGCGCCAGCCCCACTTCCGCCGGGTCCAGCCGGTCCCGCCACGCCCGCAACGCGTCTCCAAGTCGGTTCATGCCTCCATCTTGCGCCAGACGGCGAGCGCGCATGATCGGATCGGACCGCGACGATCGGGCGCGGCCGGAATGCCCGCTGCCAGGGTTGTCCGTGAAGGGAGACCTCATGATCTCGGCACTCAACCGGCTCGTCGACCACGTCGAGCGGCACCTGGGCGAGGAGCTCGACGTGGGCGAACTCGCCGGAGAGCTCGGTACGACCGAGTACCACCTGCGCCGGATGTTCTCGTCGCTCGCCGGAATGCCCCTGTCGGAGTACGTGCGGCGGCGCCGCATGACCGTGGCCGCCGCGGAGGTCGTCCGGGGCGACGCCGACCTGCTGGACATCGCCGTCCGGCACGGCTACGGCTCCAGCGAGGCGTTCGGCCGCGCGTTCCGCGCGGTCCACGGTGCCGGCCCCGGTGACGTACGCCGTGAGGGAGGTCCCCTGCGCACACAACCGCAGCTCAGGTTCCGCCTGACCGTCGAAGGGAGCACCCCCATGGACACCCGCCTCGTCGACCGCCCCGCGTTCCGGCTCGCCGGCCACGCCGCCCGCGTCCCGCTCATCCACCGAGGCGTCAACCCGCACATCCAGCGGCACATCGCCGCCCTGCCGCAGGAGGAACACGCCCGTCTCAAAGCGCTCGGCGACAGCGAACCGGCCGGCCTTCTGCAGGTCAGCGACGACGTCGACCCGGACGGCACGGAGGGCAGCGAGCTGACCTATCTGCACGGTGTCGCCCTCGGCCGTGACACGCCCATCCCGGACGGCCTCGACGTCATCGAGGTGGCGGCGGGGATGTGGGCGGTCTTCCGGACCGACGGACCGCATCCGCAGACCCTGCAGACCACCTGGGCGGCGACCGCGACCGAGTGGTTCCCGTCCAACCCGTGGCGGCTGCGGTCGGGCCCCTCGATCGTCGCCGTCCTGGACCGCGCGGCCGACTTCACCACCGCGACCTGCGAGCTCTGGCTGCCCGTCGAGCCCGCGTAGCGCGGCGACCCCGCCGAGGCGCCGGACCACGACACGGTCCGGCGCCTCGACGCCTACGCCTGGCGCGCCGTCCACTCCGCCAGCGAGGTCCCGCCGATCGACGCGTCCGGGCCCGGCAGCAGGTCCGAGTCCTTGAGGGCGGCGCCCCAGTACAGACCCTGCGGGTCGGTCACCACCGTGCGCGGGTCGCCCTGGGCCGCGAGAGCCTGGCGGATGAAGTCCTCCAGCTCGAGGACGTCCGGCCCGGCGACCTCGACGATCCCGCCGGCCGGCGTACCCACGGCGGTGCGGGCCACGGCCGCCGCCACGTCCCCGGAGAAGATCGGCTGGATCTTGATCGGGGCGACGGACACCGTGTCGCCCTGAGCCGCCGAGTCCGCCAGACCCTGGGCGAACTCGAAGAACTGCGTCGCCCGCACGATCGAGAAGGGGACACCGGACTCCCGGATCATGTCCTCCTGCGTCTGCTTGGCACGGAAGTAGCCGGCCTCCTGCAGCCGGTCGGTGCCGACGACGGACAGCGCCACGTGATGCGCCACCCCGGCCTCCCGCTCGGCCTCCAGCTGGTTCGCTGTGGAGCGCCGGAAGAAGTCCAGCACGGCGTCGTCGGCGAACGACGGGCTGTTCGTGACGTCGACGACGACCGACGCGCCCTTCAGGACCTCGGCCAGGCCCTCACCCGTCAGCGTGTCCACCCCGGTGGTGGGTGAGGCGGCCACCGCCTCGTGCCCGTGTGCGGTGATCTCGGCGACCACCTTCGAGCCGATGAGCCCGGTCCCACCGATCACTACGACCTTCATGGATCTTCCCTTCGTTCGCGGCCCCGTCCGTCCGGTGCGGCACGGCTCCGGCGACGACTCCTCGCACCCCTACTGACCGGGCGGCCCCGCCGTCTGTGACACCTCACGCGGGACGACTCGGGAGGCGGGTCGTTCCCAGCGTGCCCCGGCGCAGGCATATCGGCGCGCGCAGGGGGCACCGGATAGAAGCCCTGCCGTTGATCACTGCCGTGATCACCGTCCGTCGCCCGGCGGCTCTGCCGGCGGCCCGAGGAGTACACGTGACCAGCACCGCGTCGCAATCACCCCGGTCAGGAGCCTCGACGGCTCATCCCGATCATCTCGGGCACGTCGTCTTCATCGCGGCGGCGGCCGCGATGGGCGGCTTCCTGTTCGGCTACGACAGCTCGGTGATCAACGGGGCCGTGGAGGCCGTCCGGGACCGCTACGACATCGGCTCGGCCGCACTGGCCCAGGTCATCGCGATCGCGCTGATCGGCTGCGCCATCGGTGCGGCGACCGCGGGCCGGATCGCCGACCGCATCGGCCGTATCCGCTGCATGCAGATCGCCGCCGTGCTGTTCACGATCAGCGCCGTCGGCTCGGCGCTGCCGTTCGCGCTGTGGGACCTGGCCTTCTGGCGGATCGTGGGCGGCTTCGCGATCGGCATGGCGTCGGTGATCGGCCCCGCCTACATCGCCGAGGTGGCCCCGCCCGCCTACCGCGGCCGGCTCGGCTCCTTCCAGCAGGCCGCGATCGTCGTCGGCATCGCGATGTCGCAGCTGGTCAACTGGGGGATCCTCAACGCGGCGGGAGGCGACCAGCGCGGCCGGCTGATGGGGCTGGAGGCCTGGCAGGTCATGCTCGGCGTCATGGTCGTCCCGGCCGTCCTGTACGGCCTGCTGTCCTTCGCGATCCCCGAGTCGCCCCGCTTCCTGATCTCGGTCGGCAAGCGGGAGCGCGCCCGGCGCATCCTCGCCGAGGTCGAGGGCGAGGACGTCGACCTCGACGCCCGGATCTCCGAGATCGAGGCGGCGATGCACCGTGAGGACAGGTCCTCCTTCAAGGACCTGCTGGGCGGCACGTTCCTGTTCAGGCCGATCGTGTGGATCGGCATCGGCCTGTCGGCCTTCCAGCAGTTCGTCGGCATCAACGTGGCCTTCTACTACTCGTCCACGCTGTGGCAGTCGGTCGGCGTCGACCCGACGGACTCGTTCTTCTACTCGTTCACGACGTCGATCATCAACATCGTCGGCACGGTCGTCGCGATCATCTTCGTCGACCGGATCGGCCGTAAACCGCTCGCGCTGATCGGCTCCGTCGGCATGGTCGTCGGCCTCGGCCTGGAGGCGTGGGCGTTCTCCTACGACCTGGTCGACGGCAGACTGCCCGCCACGCAGGGCTGGGTCGCGCTGATCGCCGCCCATGTGTTCGTGCTGTTCTTCGCCCTGTCGTGGGGCGTCGTCGTCTGGGTCCTGCTCGGCGAGATGTTCCCCAACCGGCTGCGCGCCGCCGCCCTGGGCGTGGCGGCGGCCGCGCAGTGGATCGCCAACTGGGCCATCACCGCGAGCTTCCCGTCCCTGGCCGACTGGAACCTGTCGGCCACCTACGTGATCTACACGGCCTTCGCCGCGCTCTCGATCCCGTTCGTCCTGAAATTCGTGAAGGAGACCAAGGGCAAGAAACTGGAGGAGATGGGCTGACGCCCGGCCCGCGTTCCCGGCGCGGTCAGGGCACGCGGGCCGTCCACTCGGGCGTGGAGAACTTGTCGCGGACGAGTTCCCGCGCCCGGGCCAGCTCGGCGTCCGTCACCTTGCCGTCGGTGAGCCCGTAGCGCCGCCGGAAGGAGTCGACCATCCCCGCGATGACCTCGTGCCGGGGCAGTCCGGTCTGCCGGCGCAGCGGGTCCACCCGCTTCTTCGCGCTCTTCGTGCCCTTGTCCGACATCTTCTCCCGGCCGGTGCGCAGCACCTCGAGCATCTTGTCGGCGTCGATGTCGTAGGCCATGGTCACGTGGTGCAGGACGGCCCCGGGCCCGCCGTCGGGTCCCACGACACGCTTCTGCGCGGCGCCGGCGATCTTCCCCTGCTCGGTGGCGATGTCGTTCAGCGGCTGGTACCACGCCTTGATCCCCATCTCACCGAGCGCCTCCAGCACCCAGTCGTCGAGGTAGGCGTAGCTGTCCTGGAACGACAGCCCCTGGACGAGGGCGTCCGGCACGGACAGCGAGTAGGTGATCGTGTTGCCGGGCTCCACGAACATCGCGCCGCCGCCCGAGATACGGCGGACGACCTCGATGCCGTGCCGCTCGGCGCCGGCCGGGTCGACCTCGTTGCGCAGCGACTGGAAACTGCCGATGATCACCGCCGGTGCGGCCCACTCCCAGACCCGCAGCGTCGGCGGGCGGCGTCCCGCGGCGACCTCCGCGGTGAGGACCTCGTCCAGCGCCATGTGCAGCCCCGGGCTCTGCGGACCGTCGTAGATCAGCTGCCAGTCGTAGTCGGTCCAGTCCGTGGCGTGCGCGAGCGCCCGGCGCACCGCGATGCCCACGGCCTCCGAGGTCAGCCCGTACATGACCGTGCCCTCGGGCAGGGCCCGGTCGATACGGTCCGCCAGACCGGCGGCGTCGGTGTCGGCGGGAGCGCCGTCGAGCGCCTGGTTGACCGCGTGGAGCGCCTCGTCCGGCTCCAGGAAGAAATCACCGGCGACCTGCGGGTGCCGCAGCACCCCGTCCGCCACCTCGACGTCCACCACCACGAGCTTGCCGCCGGGAACCTTGTACTCACCGTGCACGATGTCGCCATCCCTTCTCCGACAAGCTGGAACCGGCCGGAGGGCCCGCGTGTTCCCGCGGCGGACCCGGCGGGAGGTGCCCGGTGATGAGTTTTCGCGCTCCCACCCGTCACACGTACGACGGGACACGACGAGGCGGAAGGACGACGCGATGAGTGCCGACACACGGCTGGAGGAGGGCCTGGTCCCGCACGGGCTGGGCGAGATCGAGGAGCCGGCGTTCGCCGGCCTGGCGGAGCGGCACCGGCGGGAGCTGCACGTGCACTGCTACCGCATGCTCGGGTCGTTCGAGGACGCCGAGGACACCGTCCAGGAGACGTTCCTGCGCGCCTGGCGCCGCCGGGAGACGTACGAGGGACGCTCGACGTTCCGGGCCTGGCTGTACCGGATCGCCACCAACGCCTGCCTCGACCTGCTCGCCAAGTGCCGTCCGGAGCCGGCGACCGGCGGCGAGGTGCCCTGGCTGCAGCCCTACCCGGACCGCCTGCTCGACGAGCTGTCCGCGGACGACGCCGACGAGCCGGAAGCCGTCGCCGTCGCCCGGGAGACGATCGAGCTGGCCTACCTGGTCGCCGTCCAGCACCTCGCGCCGCGTCCCCGGGCCGTGCTGATCCTGCGGGACGTGCTCGGCTGGCCCGCCAAGGAGGTCGCACAGTTCCTGGGCGACTCGGTGAACTCCGTCAACAGCGCCCTGCAGCGGGCCCGCGCCGGCCTGCGCGAGCACCTGCCGGCCGAGCGCCAGGACTGGACCGGCGGCGAGGAGGACGCGGGAACCCGCGAACTCGTACGCCGCTTCACCGAGGCCAGCGTGGCCACGGACATCCCGGCGCTCACCGCGATGCTCCGCGACGACGTCCGCTGCTCGATGCCGCCCACTCCGGGCCTGGCCCTCGGCCGCGACACGGTCGTGAACAGTTGGATCCAGGACGGCTACGAGGGCATGCGGGGCCTGCGCCCCCTCCCCACCGCCGTGAACCGCCAGCCCGCCGTCGCCTACTACCTCTGGCAGGAGCGGGAGAACGCCTACCTGCCGCTGACGATCGACGTCCTGCGCATCACCGGCGGGGCGATCACCGAGATCACCATCTTCGACAGCGCCCAGTTCCCCCACCTCGGCCTCCCGGACCGCCTGCCGGCGGCGGCCACGGAGGAGTCCCGGTGACCGACAGGGCACTCACGGCTCCGGCCGCGGCGGGGCGTCCCCGCCGCCTGCTCCGCACGGGCCTCCTCGCCACCCTCGCGGCGACGCTGACCACCACCGTCGCCGCCGCATCGGCCCGGGCGTCGGGCGTCGACTTCGAGATCCCCGACGGAGGCGAGGCGATCCCGCTGCCCGGGTTCGCCGTGGTGACGGGCGCGTTCTCGGCCGTGGGCGTCGCCCTCGCGGCAGCGTTCCTCCGCTGGAGCACCCGCCCCGCCACCCACTTCGTCCGTGCGACGGTCTCACTGGCCGTGCTGTCCTTGCTCCCGCCCCTGCTCGCCGAAGCCGACACACCCACCACCACGGCCCTGCTCGGCCTGCACGTCCTCCCAGCGGCGGTGATGATCCCAACACTGACGAGGTCCCTGCGCCGCGCGACGGGCTGACGCCCACTCAGGGGATCGGAACGACCTCGCCGACGTCGAGGTGTCGCTCGGTCTGGTCGTCCGCGCCCTCGCCCCGCGCGACGGGCGCAGAAACGCCGGCACGGCGACGCGAGCGGGCGTGGAGACGGTGGAGCGGTGCGCGGCCCCGGCCGAGCGGGCCGACGCGGAACTGCCGGCACCGCTCAGCGAGGCGGAGGGCCGGAGCTGCTGACCCAGGTCCACGAGAGGAAGGCGTCTCGCCCCTGCCTGCGGTGGGGCCTCAGGCGCGCAGGGCCTCCAGTTCGGCCGCGCGGCGCTGGTCCTTGGGGCGGCCGAGGGAGCGCCGCATGAGGATCAGGTCGTCGAGGTCGGCGTAGAGGATGGCGAAGCCCTCCGGGTCGTACGTGACCGCCGCCCGGTCGAGGCAGGGGGCCACGTCCATGCGGCCCCACGGCAGGGCCGGCGTGCAGAGGTCGCCGCTCGCGCCGGTCACGCGGTAGAGCACCTGCGGGCGGTCCAGTGCGGGCAGGTCCGTACAACCCGAGGCGATCAGGGCCCGGCGCAGGGCGTCCGCCTGCTCGGGCGTGCCGTCCCACAGCAGGTCGAGGTCGCCCGTCAGGTCCGTGGAGCCGTGCAGGATGCCGGCCACCTGGCCGACGACCACCGCCCGGGAGCCGGCCTCGTGCAGCGCCCGCAGAAACGGGAACGGGTCGAAGCCGAGCGCGCCGTCCGTGCCGAACGTCCCGGCCACCTCGTCGGCCTCCTCCGGGCCCACCCCGGTCGCGACACGGTCCCGGGTGTGGTCGGCGATACGCCGAACGGCGTGCCGGAGGCGCAGCGCGGCGGTCTCGTCCATCCGCCCATCCCTTGGCGCGCCGATCCCGCCGTGCATCCCGCCATGCATCCGCTCATCCATGCCCGCATTCAACCGTGCCGTGGGGGCCGTCCGTGGGTCCGCCCCTGCCGGCGGGGATCAACGGCCAGGTCAAGGCCCGCATCGCGTTCGTCTGAGCGCCGTGGGCTGATCCGCGCCGCCGGGCCTAGTGGAGGGTGAGGCGCCCCCGGCCCGCGAGCCGGAAGAGCAGGACGAGGGAGGGCAGGACCGTGACCCCGGCGACGCAGGCGACGACGATCAGCACCTGCAACGTGGCCCGGGGGGAAGCGCCTTGGTCGATCGTGAGGTGGGTGCCCAGCAGGTACGGGTACTGGGCGACCCCCCACCCGCACACCACGAGCGCCACGGCGGCCGCAGCCGTCTGCCGCAGCAGGAGCGTGCGGTGGGTGAGCAGCAGGAGGATGCAGGCCACGCCGCACACCGCGGCCCCGATGACGAGCGGCAGCGCGACATGGCTGAGGTCGTGGAACAGCCGCTCGGCGTCGGAGTGCAGGACGAAGATGCCGGCCACGGACACCGCTCCCGCCGCGGCGGCCGCGGCGAGGCCCCGGTCGCGGAAGTACCGGGCCAGGGCGGTGTCGCCCGCGCGCCGCGCCTCCACGTGCAGGTACACGGCGGCGAGGTAGGCGCAGACGACCACGGCCAGGACGCCGCCCAGATGGGAGGTCGGGTGGTTCCAGCTCGTCAGTGCGTTGCCGTTGCCGCCGGTCGGCACCCGGCCGGAGGCGATGGCACCGGCGATCGCCCCGAAGCTGTACGGCGTGAGGACGCTGGACAGCGCGAACACCGCTCCGTACAGGCGTTGTTCGGGTGTGCGCAGGGCGTTGTGGCGGAAGGCGAAGCCGGATCCGCGCAGCACGATGCCGAGGGCGGCGAACACGAGGGGCAGATACAGCGTCGTGGTGATCGCGGTGAACGCGGTGGGGAAGCCGGACCACAGGATGACCAGGCAGTAGATCAGCCAGGTGTGGTTCGCCTCCCACACCGGCCCGATGGAGGTGTCGATCAGGTGCCGGGGGCGGCGGCCCCGGTCCGCGCCCCCGGCGGTGAGGTCCCAGAACCCGGCCCCGAAGTCGGCCCCGCCGAGCAGGGCGTAGGCGACCACGCCCACGAACAGAAGGATGGCGACGGTGTCCTGCATCTACTGCTCCCTCGGACCCGGACGGGCGGCCACGGGCTCGGGTGCCGGGCCGTAGGGGACGGTGACGTTCTCGTCGCCCTCCGCGCGCCAGCGCCGCCGCATGGAGCGCAGCACCCAGATCGCGGCCGCTCCGACCGCGCAGTACAGCGCCAGCACGCAGGCGAACAGCGCCCAGATGTTGCCTTCGGTGGTCACCGCGTCGCGGGTCAGCAGCAGGCCGACGACGGTCCACGGCTGCCGTCCCACCTCGGTGACGACCCATCCGCTCTCCAGGCAGACCACCGCGAGGGCGCCGCTGACGGCGGCGGCGCGCAGGAACCAGCGGTTCTCCGGGACGCGCCGGTGCCGGTACCAGAGCCAGGCGAACCACGCCGCCAGCAGCGTCAGCAGGCTGCCCGTGCCGACCATGACGTCGAAGGCGAGGTGGACGACGCTCACCGTGCGGTCGTCGGGCCGTACGTCGGCGGGGATCGCGTCGAGGCCCTTGATCGTGGTGGACGGCGAGAAGTCGGCCAGGATCGAGCCGAGGTCGGGGATCTGCCAGCCGTAGCGGACCTCCCCGTCGATCATGACGCCGCCCAGCGTCTCGGGCACGTGGTCGTCGGTGGCGGGAACCATCTCGATCGCGGCGAACTTGGCGGGCTCGTCGTTGAAGACGTCACGGGCGATCGTGTCGCCGACGAGCAGCTGGACCGGCATGAGGCAGGCAGCCGTGACGAAGCCGATGAGGAACCCGGTGCGGTGGTAGTGGTTGTCGCGTCCCCGCAGCAGGCCCACCGCGTACACGCCGCCGACGGTGAAGCCCGCCACGATGTACGCGGCCAGCAGCATGTGGATGGTCTCGCCCCAGAACGCTCCGTTGAAGAACACCTTGGCGGGTTCGACGTCGACGACCTTCCCGTCGCGCATCGTGATGCCGCCGGGCTGGTTCATCCAGCTGTTCGCGGCGACGACGGACGCGGTGCCGCCGATGCCGGACAGGGACACTGGGACGCCGGTCCAGAAGTGCGCCCACGGGGGCAGCCGGTTCCAGCCGTAGATGTAGATCGAGACGAAGATCGCCTCGAGGAAGAAGAACAGGCCCTCGATGGAGAACGGGAACCCGAACGCGGACCCGTAGGTCCCCATCAGGCCGGGCCACAGGACGCCCAGTTCGAAGGTGAGGACGGTGCCGGTGACCGCGCCGACGGCGAACAGGACGGCCGCCGCCTTCGACCACCGCCGGGCCAGGAGCAGGGCGGTGGAGTCGTCGTGCCGCAGCCCCCGGTAGTGGGCGATGAGGGTGAGGCTGGTCAGGGCGACGCCGAACGGGACCAGGATGATGTGGAAGCCCAGCGTGAAGGCCATCTGCTGGCGGGCTGGGAGTAATTGGGCGGGCTCGTCCGCAGCGGTGGCGAGACCGTGCAGGACCGCGTCGAGTGTGAGCATCGTGTCTTTTCGTCCGGACTCGCGGGTGCGCGGGGCGCCGGCACCGTGGGGGAGGGGAGCGGGGCGCTCAGGTGTGCTCAGGTGTTGATCCGCGTGTGCTCGCCTTCACCCCGATGACCGACATGCCCCGTTTCGTATGCCGGTCATGCTAGGCCACGGCCCGCGCCGCGCCTCGGACGTGAGCCCGCGTCACGGCCGGGAGGTGTCGGTCCGTGAGGTCGTGAGGTCGCCGCTCCGCACGAGGCGGACCGTCACCGCGGCCGCGACGGCGATGACGCATCCCACGAAGATCAGACCGGCGCTCCGCAGGCCGAGGGGGACGGAGAGGGCGCCGATGCCGACCACCGGCAGCGAGATGCCGACGTAGGCGGTGACGAAGAGCGCGGAGATCGTCGCGCCGCGCTGCTCGGCTGGGGCGGCCCGCGCCACCGTGGCGACCGAGGCGCGGAACGACATGCCCTGCCCGACACCGGCGACGACCGCGCCCGCGACCAGCAGCCCCAGGGACTCCGCCAGCAGGGAGCCGCCGATCAGACCGAGGCCGGCGATCAGGATCGCGCAGCCCGACGGCAGTGCGAGGCCGGGACCACCGCGACTCAGCAGCTGTCCCGCGGTGGAGGCCAGGAAGACCGTCAGTACGATCGCGCCGGCCACGGCCAGGTTGTCGACGCCCAGGTACTGCGCGGCGAAGGACGGGGCGACGGCGGTGAACAGGCCGAGCACGGAGAAGCCCGCGAAGGACGCCAGCGCGGCCGGCACGAAGACGGACCGTGTCGGCGGCGGCACCACCATGCCCTCGGGGCGCAGCGGCGGACGCGGGACCGGAGGGTGCACGGACTCGGGCAGCACCATCACCAGGACCATGGCGACGGTCAGCATCCCGAGGTGCACGAGAAAGGGCAGGCGCAGCGGATGGGGGGCGTACTCGGCGAGGACTCCGGCCAGCAGCGGCCCGCACCCCAGCCCGCCCATGTTCGCCGCGGTGGCCGCGAACGCGGCGCGCGCCCGCTCGCCGGGGCGGGCCAGTTCGGTGACGGCGGCGGTGGCGGCGCCGCTGAGCAGCCCGGCCGCGAACCCGGAGAACACCCGGCCCGCGAAGAGGAGGGGGAGACCGTCCTGGAAGAGGAAACAGAGCGCGGACAGGACCGACAGCACCAGCGCGGTGAAGATCACCGGCCGCCGGCCGATGACGTCGGAGAAGTTGCCGGCCAGCAGCAGCGCCACGATGACCCCGACGGCGTACACCGCGAAGATCACCGTGATCATGAACTGTGAGAAGCCGATCTCCTCGCGGTAGAGCCCGTACAGCGGCGTGGGCAGGGTGGTGCCGGCCATGCCGACGGCGAACACCACGGCCGCGACGATGTACCAGGGGAATTCCCGCTGCCTGGGTTCCGTCATTCCGCCCTTCCCTGGGTCGCCGGGGCGCGGCGCGCGGAGCCGGCTGAACGCGATCAGCTCACCATAGGCGGCCGTCACGCGCATTCCGCCGCGCGCACCGGACGTGGGCGTCCGCCCGAGCGGGTGCCTCACCGGCGGAAGCCCACGACGGCGCCCCGGGTGATCCGGTGGTTCCGCCGTGGTGAACAATGGATGTGACGCAGCTCATGGGAACTCCACCGCGCGAGCCGACAGTTCAGGTCGTGACCACAGACAGACGAGCGCGGGTGCGCAACGGGGATCCGGATGCCTTCGCGGAGCTTTTCGACGAGTGTGCCCGCGCGGTGTACAACCACGCCTTCCGCCTGACCGCCGACTGGTCGACGGCCGAGGACGTCATGGCCACGACGTTCATGGAGGCCTGGCGGCGCAGGGACACGGTCGACGCCGAAGGGGGCACGCTGCGGCCGTGGTTGCTCGGCATCGCCACCAACGTGGCGCGCTCCCACCATCGCAGCGACCGCCGCTACCGCGCGGCGGCGAGCGCCGCCGCGGCCGCGATGGAGGACGTCGAGGACCACGCCGAGGAGATCGCCGGACGCGTGGACGACCGGCGCACGCTCCAGGCCACGCTGACCGCCCTGAGCCTGCTCAAGCGGGCCGAGCGCGAAGTGCTGACCCTGTGCCTGCACGAGGGGATGGCGTACGCCGAAGTGGCGCGCGTCCTGGAGATCCCCGTGGGGACCGTCCGCTCCCGCCTGTCCCGCGCCCGCGGCAGACTGCGCCGGCTCACCGACGCGCAACTGCTGCGAGAAAAACGGGAACCCACCCCCGCAAACCGGCAGATACAGGATGACCGCGGATACGCGGTCCGGTCCGCACAGGAAGGAAACCGATGAACGCCAGCCCTTCCCACCAGCCTCACCCGGCTGAGTGGACGGAGACGCAGAGCCTGCTGCCCTGTGTCGAGCGGGATCTGCCGGCGGGCCGCCACCAGTTCCACAAGGAGCAGTTGATGGCCCGGATCCACGAAGACCTGCGCACCACCACCCGCCCCGAGCCCCCGAAGCTCCGCCCCAACCCGTTCCTGCGCCGTACGGTCCTGCTGCCCGCGGCGGCCCTGGCGCTGGCCGGAGCGGTCGCGGGCGGCTTCGCGCTCAGCAGCGGCGCCCCGGACCGCGGCACATCCGCGCTGGCCACCGGCCCGGCCCTGACCACCACGGTGGGCGTGGCCGACGCCGAGGGCGCCCCCCGGCTCCTCGACCGGATCTCCCTGGCCGCCGCCGACACCTCCACGCCCACGCCGCGCAAGGGCCAGTACATCTACATCGAGTCGAAGGTGGCCAGCACCTACACCAGCTCCGTCGGCGACAGGACCACGGTCGTCAGCGAGGAACTGCACCCCCGCCAGGTGTGGAACTCCCTCGACGGCAAGGACGGCTGGCTGATCGAACCCGGCCAGACGGGCGACGAGGGCATCACCCTCGCCAGCAAGGTGGTGCTGAGCGGGGCCTACGACGTCCTCACCACGCTGCCGACCGACCCGGACGCGCTGCTGCGGCGCATCTACCGCGAGTCGGACGCCACCCGGGACCACGAAGTCCCCCGCGACCAGGCCGCGTTCACCGCCATCGGGGACCTGCTGACCGAGAGCTACCCGCCCGCCGACGTCAGCGCGGCCCTCTACAAGGCGGCCGCGAAGATCCCCGGTGTCGTCGCGGTGGACGACGCGGTCGACGCCACGGGCCGGCATGGTGTCGCCATCGCCCGGCAGGACGACACCACGGGAGAACGCACCGAGTGGATCTTCGACAAGAAGACGCTGCGCTTTCTCGGTGAACGGATCGTCGTGGTCAAGGCCGTGGCGGGCAGCCCGTTCAAGGTGGGAACCGTCACCTTCACCAGCGCGATCACCCGGCGCGCCGTCGTCGACGGCAACAAGCAGGTCCCCGGAGCGGCGAGCTGAACGCCAAAGAGGGCCCCACTGGCCGTCGCCTCGCTTCGCGGCGCGTCAGCACCCCTCCAACGCCGCCTGAAAGGCGTCCGCGGTCGGCGCGATGACGACCGCCCCGTCCCGCAAGGCGGCAGGGAGATGGCGGCGCTCCTCCTCGTGGAAGATGAGGGCGCCACCGTCCTGGGGCAGGACCGCGGCCCCCAGGGCCACGGCGAGCCGGGCGAGCAGACCGCTGATCTCCCCGCGGGCGAAGTGGGTGGCCGTCACACACCGCAGCCCCTCCTCGCCCCCGGACACGTGGTAGAGGTCGGCCTCGCCCCCGTCCTGCGCGCGCAGCCCGGAGAACCCTTCGTCCCGTCCGTCCGGCACGACGTAAGGCTCCGTCACCCGCAGGAGCCGGTCGGTGTCCAGGGCGACGGGCTCGCCGTCCACGAACCGGAGCAGGAAGATGCTGTAACTCACGGCCTCACTGTGCCACCCGTGACCGGGGCGCCCGGTCACGGGTGGGGCGTTCAGCGCCAGCCGAGTTCCGGTGCCACGTGCGTGAGGATGCTCTCCAGCACGTGCGTGTTGTAGTCGACGCCCAACTGGTTCGGGATCGTCAGCAGCAGGGTGTCGGCGGCCTGGATCGCCTCGTCGTCCTTGAGGAGCTTCACCAGCTCGTCCGGCTCCCCGGCGTACGACCGCCCGAAGATGGCCCGGGTCGTGTCGTCGATCATGCCGATCTGGTCCCTGGACTGCCGGTCACGCCCGAAGTACGCCCGGTCCGCCTCGTCGGTCAGGGCGAAGATGCTGCGGCTGACCGACACCCGGGGCTCCCGTGTGTGACCCGCCTTCCGGTACGCCTCCCGGTACGCCTCGATCTGCTTGCGCTGCTGGACGTGCAGCGGCTCGCCGGTCTCGTCGTCCTTCAGCGTCGAGCTCTGCAGGTTCATCCCGAGCTCGCCCGCCCAGACGGCGGTGGCGTTCGACCCGGAACCCCACCAGATCCGGTCGCGCAGGCCCTCGGAGTGCGGCTCGACGCGCAGCAGACCTGGCGGGTTGGGGAACATGGGCCGCGGGTTGGGCTCGGCGAACCCCTCGCCGTCGAGGACCTTGAGGAACTCCTTGGTACGCCGGCGCGCCATGTCGGTGCCCGACTCTCCGGGTGCCGGTTCGTGGCCGAACAGCCGCCAGCCGTCGACGACCTGCTCCGGTGAACCCCGGCTGATGCCCAGCTGCAGCCGGCCGCCCGCGATGAGGTCGGCGGCGCCCGCGTCCTCCGCCATGTAGAGCGGATTCTCGTAGCGCATGTCGATCACGCCGGTGCCGATCTCGATCGTCGAGGTCCGCGCCCCGATCGCCGCGAGCAGCGGGAACGGGCTGGCCGCCTGCCGGGCGAAGTGATGCACCCGGAAGTACGCGCCGTCGACGCCGATCTCCTCGGCGGCGACCGCGAGGTCGATCGACTGGTGCAGCATGTCGGCGGCCGTCCGGGTCCGGGAGTACTCGCCGGGCGACCAGTGACCGAAGGAGAGGAAGCCGATGTTCTTCACACTCTCCCCAGCGCCCGCACGCCCTCGTTGATTCCCGCCCCTGGTCAGCGGGGCAGCAGGGCCAGCGCCGCCCCCGCGTTGTGGTCCGCGATCCCTCGCATGACGTCGCGGTGCGGGAAGTCGCCGTCGAGGAGACGCAGCGGACCGGCCACGAGGGAGAGGTGCGTCGCGAGCGTGTACAGGTCGAGCCGTGCCGGATCGAGTCCGGGACGGGAGAGGGCCTGATACCGCTCGCCGAAGCGCAGCTCCAGGAACACGTGCTCCCACTCGACGTCGAAGTACATCAGGCCCTCGATGTCGATGAGGACGGGCCGCCCGGTGGCGCCGACGAGGACGTGGTCGGGCCCGAGCTCGCCGTGGATCAGACCGTGCCCGCTCCGCGGAGCCACCCGCGCGGCCAGCTCCCGCAGCCGGTCCCGCAAGGGGGCCGCGGCCGAACCGATCCTCGGGTCCCGGCCGGCCGCCTCCGCGAGATCGCCGAGAGCCCGCTCCAGCACCAGCCCCTGGCACGACTCGCCGCTCGCCGCGCCACCGCGCTCGAGCACGTCCACACGGCCGTACGACGCACTGCGCTGCCCGTGCATCACGTCGAGCATGGCCGCCAGCTCGCGCAGGGCACCCGACGCCCGTACGGGATCCGCCTCGAACAGCGCTTCCAGCGTGCCCCCGGCGACATCCTCGACGACCGCCACGTCCGCCGGACACCGGGTTCGGCTGTCGTCGGCGAAGAGCACGGCGGGCACTCGGACGCCGAGGCCGTCCAACGTGCGCCGAGCGGCCAGGAAGGGGACGAGGCCGGAGGCCGGGGCGAAGGGGTGGGCCGGGTCCACGCCGTCCGCGCCGGGCCAGAAGTTCTCGGCCTCGGCCCAGCTGTAGACGATCACCCGCGCCGGCCGCGGCCCGTCGGTGCGGACGCGGTACACGCCCTTCTTGCTCCCGCCGCGCAGCCGCTCCACGCCGACGACGCGCGTCGCCGCCCCCAGTGCGTCCCGCACGACCCCCGACAGGGCCTCGGCCTCCACGAATCGGCGCATCCGGTGAGCCTACCGGGGCGGAGTCCCGGGTCAGGCCGCGCCCGGGTGGGAGGCGAAGAACCCGGCCATCCGCCGGAGGCCGTCGGGCGCGAACATGGCCCGCAGGTTGCCGGCGGACTCGGCGGCCGCCGCCCGGCCGCGGGGGAAGAGGGCCTCCTCGTAGCGGGCGAGGGCGGTCTCCACGTCGCCGGGGTGCGCGGCGAGCGCGAGGGCCAGTTCGGCGCCGTCCTGCAGGGCGAGGTTGGCGCCCTCGCCGGCGAACGGTGACATGAGATGGGCGGCGTCGCCCAGCAGGGTCACCCCGGGGGTGCGGTCCCAGCGGTGTCCGACGGGGAGGGCGTGGATGTGGCGCGGGGTCGCGGTCGCCGCCTCGGCGACCAGGCCGCGCAGATCCTCGTGCCAGCCTTCGAGGTGGGCGAGGACCGCCTTCTTCGCGAGGGAGAGGTGGGTGAAGTCGACGGTGCCGAGCCAGTCCTCGTCCGCCTTGAGCGCCGTGTAGACGTGGAGGCTGCCGTCCGTCTCGCGGTGGGCGAGGATGCCGCGTTCGTCGCCGAGGCACATGAGGGAACCACCGCCGACGAGGGCGGCGCCGCGCGGATGCCGGGTGTCGGCGTCGTACAGGTCCGTCTCCACGAAGGAGATGCCGGTGTAGGCGGGCCGGGCGGCGGAGACGAGGGGCCGGATCCGCGACCAGGCGCCGTCCGCGCCGATCAGCAGTCCGGTGGTGACGGCCGATCCGTCGGCGAAGGTGACCTCGTGACGGCCGTCGCCGAGGGGACGCGCGCCGGTGGCCTTGCGGCCCCACCGGATCATGTCGTCGGGCAGGGAGGCCAGCAGCAGGTCGCGCAGGTCGCCGCGGTCGACCTCGGGGCGGCCACCGGAGCCGTCGTCCGCGATGTCCACGACGACGGTGCCGTCGGGACCGGCCAGGCGCAGGGCCTCGCCTCCGGGGTGGACGAGCGCCCGGAACGCGTCGTGCAGACCGGCAGCGCGCAGCGCCTGCTGCCCGCTCTCCTCGTGGATGTCGAGCATGCCGCCCTGCGTCCGGGCCTCGGGCCCGTCCTCCAGGTCGAAGACGGCCGCCTCGATGCCGTGGACGTGCAGGACGCGGGCGGCGACGAGACCGCCGAGACCGCCGCCGATGATCGCGATGGGGTGGTGGGGGAGGGGCATGGTCGCCTCCGATGGGTGGTGGGTGCCGACCTCTCCACCGTAACGAACATGTTCGTAACGAACAAGTTCGTTCACGGGCGTGAGTCGCTACGACCAGGGCGAAGGGAGGAGGGTCAGTCGGCCGGCGGACCGGAAACAGGTGTGTGCGTGATCCCGTTGACGATCACGTCGAAGCCCCAGCGCAGGCGCTCCTGGGCGGAACCGCCGACCAGCTCGGGCATATGGGCGGCGATCGCCGGGTGCGTGTCCTCGCCGGCGGCGCGCAGCGCGGCGACGGCGGCGTTCCAGTCGTCCGCGGCCGCCGGGTCGCGGTCCTGGGCGGAGTGCTCGGCCGCGGTGGCGGTGGCGTCCTGCAGCACCTTGTCCACGCCCCAGGCGACCTGCGCCCGGGAGGCCCCGCTGCGGGACAGCAGGTCCAGGACACGGTCGACCAGCCGCAGGTAGTTCTCCCCGCTGGGCCGGGCCACGAGCGCGGACCGGGCGAGCTGGGGGTGCGCGAACAGCACGAGCGTGTACGAGGTGACGACGGCCCTCAGCTGCTCCCGCCAGTCGTCCCCGGCGTCGGCGCCCGCCAGGTCGACCTCGCCCAGGAGGGCGTCCAGCACGGCCGCGTGCAGCTCGGCGGTGTTGGCCACGTAGACGTAGAGCGAGGCCGCGCCGGTGTCCAGCTCCTGCGCCAGCCGGCGCATGGTGACCTTCTCCAGCCCTTCGCTCCGCATGAGCGCCACCGCCGTCTCGACGATCACCCGCCGCGACAGGGCGGGCTTGGCGGGCCTCTCACGGCGGCTGACCGGCTCTTTTCGCGCAACCATGACGCCGATGCTAACGAACGCGTTCGTCCCCTCTCGCGGGCCGGCCTGCCGCACGGCGCG